>JAGOIM010000012.1 GCA_017995665.1 Anaerolineaceae bacterium
AAGAAATGGTAAAAGAAGTCGATTTTCAAACAGGTATCAATTATTTTGAGGATGGCGATTTTTCGTCAGCGAAAAGGATATTTGAAAAGCTCGGTGATTATTCTGATTCGCCTGAAATGATTGATGAGATAGATTATCAAGTCGCCGTTGGATATTTAGATGATGGCTTTTTTGACAAAGCAATAAGTGCTTTTGAGAAACTGGGAGATTATTCCGATTCAAAGGAAATGGTTAAGAAAGCATATTACACTAAAGCGACTAATTTGCTGTATTCAGAGGAATTTGATTTAGCAAAGGATTTATTTGTTGAACTGGGTGATTATTCTAGCGCTAGAGAAATGATTAATGAAGTGGAGTATCGAAAAGCCCAGGCTCTAATAAAAGAAGGAAGATTTGAAAAAGCGATAGAAATCTTAAAAAATATAAATTTGTATAAAGATTCAGAAACAATACGAAATGATTTAACTTATGAAATGGCAGTAGAGAACTTTAATAACAAGCATTATTCAACTGCTTTTTATATATTTTCGTCTTTGATTGATTATAAGGATAGCAAATCATACATCTCAATGATAGAAGACAAAAAACAGATTGCCAATGTGGAATTAATTGAAAAATTTAATAACTTGAAGTTTTTCGAAAATAATTTTAAATCTCATTATGTGTTAGGGTCAGAGTGGAATAAAACTGATGAATTGATAATTGTTGATTATGTTTCCATTTCTTCCGAGATAAATGTTAATATAGGGAATAACACATATTACCTAACTTATCCTTCTGGAGCAGTTTTGCAATACCCTAGCATCTCTAAAGATGGTAACAAGATTGCTTTTTTTGAAAATGGTGGTTTGAAAATTTGGGATAATCAAAATCTATACTCTAAAAGATACTTTGATGTTGTGAAAAACGGAGAAAACGTATTAGAATGGTCCTCGGATGGCAGATTACTTTTGATAGAAGTTGAGGATAGCACTATGTCTGTTTTGAGTTTTGACACTGAAACAAGAATATTGAATATACCTTTTTCATATCATCACCAAATATCACCTGATTCCAGGTTTTTAATAGTCCAGAACAGTGATGAAGGTAAAATAAATGTTTGGGATTTAGATGCAAAAGTTAAAGTAGCAGCATCTAATGATACATTTGATTCTAGTCCTTACTTGATTGATTACAGTTGGTATGACCAGACTTTTCGTACATTTTCTCCTGACAGTACTTATTTTGTTACATTAGGAAAAGAAAGTATCAATATTTGGGATATGGAAACCTTAACTTTGTCTAAATCATTCGCATTTCCGAATATAGGAGCAGAAGAGGTTGTTTGGTCTCCTGACGGAACAAAGATTGCTGCTGAATCATCCAATGGACTGGTTGTCTTTGACTTCTTATCAGGGGAAGTAGAGAGTAAAGTAGTATATGATTATCAACCAAGTAGTTGGTACAGAGTTAAATATTCACAAAGCAGCGATTCGATAGTAACTTTATCAGATGAGGGGACACTGTATTTTTGGAGTGTTGGGACAGGTGAATTGTTAAAGAAAATTCATGGTGTACAAAATTATATTGGATGGTCTCCGAATGGTGAAAAATTTGCATTTATCGATCAAAATGGAAATGTAATAATTTGGAAATTTTATTCTGAATAAATTGGGTGCAATTTTTACGTACCGATTGAAGGTTTATTGAGAACTTGGATGGTCTGTTTTATCCAAAACCCATCTGTACGCTCGGATTTGTTGAGATATGATTAAGCTTAATTTAGCGATTTTAGTTTTGCAAGCACTATAATCAAAAAATTTTCTTCTTCAATCTTAGGATAAGTTCCTGATTTATACTTTTTCCAGGCAAGCAAACGAATGGTATACTATGGCATAAATTCAAGCACGAGGTGAGTTATGAAAAAAGCGATTATTACCGGCATTACCGGTCAGGATGGGTCATATTTAGCAGAATACCTGCTTAGTTTAGGCTACGAGGTGCATGGCATTATCCGCCGGGCGAGTACTTTTAACACCAAACGGATTAACCACCTCTACCATGACCCGCATGTTCTCAACGGCGATGCCCGATTGTTTTTACATTATGGTGATTTGTCTGCGAACGGTGCTTTGGGCGATGTGATTTATGACGTTAAACCGGATGAGGTTTATCATATGGCAGCTCAAAGTCATGTGCGTGTTTCTTTCGATATGCCCGATTACACGGGGGATGTTACCGGTTTGGGTACAACCCGTATTCTCGAGGCTGTGCGTCGTTTGGGCAGAGGCACGCGTTTTTATCAGGCTTCTACCAGTGAATTGTTCGGCTCTGCTACACCTCCTCAAAATGAAGCGACACCATTCCAACCGCAAAGTCCTTATGCGGTTGCGAAATTGTATGCCTATTGGATGGTGGAAAACTATCGGAGCGGCTACGGAATGTATACCGTGAACGGAATTTTATTCAATCACGAAAGCCCGAGACGTGGTGAAACTTTTGTTACCCGAAAAATTACCCGGGCAGTTGCCGACATTATCGCTAAAAAGCAAGACAAGCTCTTTTTGGGCAATTTGGATTCCAAACGCGACTGGGGTTATGCGCCAGAGTTTGTTGAGGCGATGCATTTGCTCTTGCAACAGGATGAACCGAGCAATTACGTTTTGGGCACCGGCGAAAGCCATTCTGTTCGCGATTTTTTGGACGAAGCTTTTGGTTATGTTGACCTGGACTGGAGAAAATATGTCGAAATTGACCCGCGCTATTTCCGCCCGACCGAGGTCGATTATCTTTTGGCTGATCCAAGCCGAGCCAACGAGAATTTGGGTTGGAAGCCGAAGGTGAAATTCCATGAATTGGTTCGGATTATGGTTGATGCCGATCTGGAATTATTGGGTTTGCAACATCCCGGTGAAGGTAAAAAAATCATTGATGAAAAATTCAATGGCTGGCATCGCTGGGATGAGCAAGTCATTACGATGGATAAGTAGCTTTTTTTAGAAAAGTCGTGTAAAATAGGCGCACGGATAAAAACGTTTGCCTCGGTTGACAGAGAAGGGCAGTTGCTGAGAAGCCCGCAACCAACACAAATTGTAGTCACCGTCATTGGCGGAAGAAGAAATCGAAAGAAATTAGACCTTCCCGGGAAAAGCCCGTTATAGCTTTAGCCAAGTGCGTTTCATTTGTTTTGCAGCTGAAACGAATTGAGGTGGTACCACGGAAAATCACTTTCGTCCTCAACCGAGACGGAAGTTTTTTATTTAAACAGACTTATTGAGAGGTTAGCAATGACAGAACTGCCAAAAGCATATGATTTTAAGGAATATGAAGAAAAAATTTATCAAGAATGGGAAGAAAAAGGCTATTTTCAACCGACGAATGACCCGAATAAACCGGGGCATGACCCTTCGATTGAGCCTTTTGTAATTGTCATTCCACCTCCCAATGTTACCGGTGCTTTGCACTTGGGGCATCCGATGTTTGTGACAACCGAAGACATCATGATTCGCTATAACAGGATGAAAGGGAAGCCGACTCTTTGGGTTCCGGGAACCGATCATGCCGGGATTGCCACACAATTACAGGTGGAAAAACTGTTGCGCGAAGAAGGCACTTCACGCGAAGAATTAGGCAGAGAAGCTTTTGAGGCCCGCGTTTGGGAATGGAAAGAGAAATATGGCGGTCAAATTATCAGCCAGCTTCGCCGTTTAGGTGCTTCCGCTGACTGGACCAGAGAACGTTTCACGCTTGATGAGGGTTTGTCCAAGGCAGTTCGTGAGGCTTTTGTCATTCTTTATGAAAAGGGACTTGTCTATCGTGGTCCGAGGATGATTAATTGGTCTCCCGGCTTGCAAACTGCCGTTTCGGACCTCGAAGTGGAATATACCGAAGAGGAAGGCAAACTTTATTACTTTAAATATATGCTTGCCGATGGTTCCGGCGATTATTTACCTGTGGCAACCACCCGACCGGAAACAATTCCGGGCGACACTGCTGTGGCTGTCCATCCGGAAGACCCACGTTTTGCCAAATTTGTGGGCAAGATGGTTTTGGTGCCTGTTTTGGGCAGAGAAATCCCGGTTGTCGCTGATGATTATGTCAATAAAGAGTTTGGAACCGGTGCGCTAAAAATCACCCCCGGGCATGACCCGCATGACTATGAAATTGGGCAACGCCATCATTTGGAATTGATTAACATCATGAACAAAGACGCAACTTTGAACGAGAATGCCGGCAAATATGAAGGCATGGAACGTTTCAAGGCACGCAAGGCGATTTGGGCGGATATGGAAGAAGCCGGGCTGGTGATTAAGGTTGAGCCTTATTTGATGAAAGTTCCGCGTTCGCAACGAGGTGGAGAAATTGTTGAGCCTCTCGTTTCGAGCCAATGGTTTGTGAAAATGGATTCGCTGGCTGCTAAGGCTGCCGAATCGGTTAACAATGGTGATATTAAATTTGTACCTGAGCGGTTCACTAAAGTTTTCCTGAACTGGATGGAAAATATTCAGGACTGGTGCATTAGTCGTCAATTGTGGTGGGGGCACCGAATTCCGGTTTGGTATTGCCAAGAATGCCACGAGACGATTGTCGGGCGAGAAGACCCGACCGTCTGCCCGAATTGCGGTTCGCACGATTTGAAGCAAGATCCGGACGTTTTGGACACCTGGTTCAGTTCCGGGCTTTGGCCCTTCTCTGTTTTTGGCTGGCCCGAGAAAACGCCTGATTTCAATTATTTCTACCCAACAAGTGTGATGGAAACCGGTTATGACATTATCTTCTTCTGGGTTGCCAGAATGGTAATGGATGGCTTGGAATTTACCGGCAAGGCACCTTTCCATACGGTTTATTTGCACGGAATGGTTCGAGACGACAAGGGTCAGAAGATGAGCAAAACCAAAAATAACGTAATTGACCCCTTGGTTTTGATGGACGAATATGGGACGGATGCCTTGCGCTTTACTTTGGTTGTTGGTTCGAGCGCCGGAAATGACCAAAATGTGGGCGTTAAGAAAGTTGAAGCCAACCGCAATTTTGCGAATAAAGTCTGGAATATCGGCCGCTTTGTGATTAATGCAATCGATAAAATTGACAGCCCGGTGAATCCTGGCTTGGAAAAGACTTTGGCAGATGCCTGGATTTGGGCAAGAGCCAAGGAAACTTTGAACAACGTCAATAACATGTTCGAAAATTATCAGTTTGGTGAAGCCGGAAGGCAGGTTTATGAATTTTTGTGGAACGATTTTGCCGATTGGTATTTGGAAGCTTCCAAGCGTCAATTGAATGAAGGCGGCGAACGGGCAACCAGCACTGCGCTAATTTTGGCTGATGTGTTGAATATTATGCTGCGTTTGTTGCATCCATTTACACCTTATGTTACCGAAGCGCTGTATGGCTATTTGAAGCAGGCGGTTGAAAGCAATCCAATGTTGAATGTAGTCGATGAAACTTGGACTGAGCACCTGATTGTTGCTCCCTGGCCCGAAAGTTTGGCGGTGGAAGATTGGGAAGTAGCAATGGTGAAGGATTTTGAATTGGTGCAGGAAATTGTGCGTTCAATTCGTAACCTGCGCTCCGAAAATAAGGTTGAACCCAACAAAAAATTAGAAGCAAGCTTTTTGAGCCAATCCAGATCTAAATTATTGGCTGAACAAAAAGAAGTCATTTCAGACCTGGCCGGTTTGATGCTTGAATCGGTTAGCGTTCTCGATGCGAAACCCGAAGCGGAAGGTTTGACTGCTTTGGTGGTTGAGGATATTGATATCTTCATCGCTTTGGAAAATGAGAGTGATGGCGAGGCTGATCATGAACGTTTGGAAAAGGAATTAGCAGAAGCCGAAAGCCATATTAGTCGCTTAGAGAAACTGCTTTCTTCCCCCTTTGCTCAAAAGGCTCCGGCAAATGTGGTTGAGGCTGAACGGGAAAAATTAGCTACCTATCAGAGCAGCGTAGCAAGATTGCGCGAGCGTCTCGGAAGATAATTAAGAGAAGAAGCCGGTTTCTATACAAGAAATCGGCTTCAATTTTTAAAATCAGTTTTGGAAGTGATTGTTTTCCCTAACCCAAAATGACGTACTATTTTTGGGCTTTGTTGAGGCGTTTTTCTTCCAATTGCATAATTCTTCTCAGAATCGCAATCGAAATAGCATAAGTGGAATCCATACCAAAATATGCCAGTCCTCCGGCACCGAGGCTTTTGCCTTTGGTGTAGGGTGTGTCGGAAACATAGTGCATGATACCCAAATCGAAGCTCAATTTGTTGAGGTTGACAATTTGGTTTATTGGATAGCGTTGGGGTCGGCTTAGCTCGTAAATTGCAGAGAGGTAGGGTCCGCCTTCCATTTCGATATCGGTGTAGCCTTCCCGATAGATAACATCCATGATGTTTTTATTTTGCAGGTAGGTGCCGAGAACGGTTACGGCTTTTTGGTTGTCGAGAACGGTCCCAAAAGTCAACCAGGGGGCAATATTGTTGGCTGTGATGTTATTTGCAAAAATGTAAGTATTTTGGGAATGTTCGTCATAAACCACTTCGGGCAATATAACATCACCACGGATCCCGTTCAAACTGGCGGCTTTACCCATAATGTAAATTCCTAAAATTTCTGAGACGCTTTCCGAAATTTTTGAAAGCAAATTGTAGGCTGCATAACCGAGAGGGTAGTCGATGTTGAGAATTAAAGCATCGCTTTGTTTGAGGAAATCGAGAGATGCATTGCTATCTGAGGGCGCCAGGCGTTGATCAATCGTGTTAGGGTCTAATTTGGAAAGTTCGATAACGTTTGCTTCCACATCAAAAGCGTGTTGGCTGGGAATGCGACTGATGCCACGCTCTTCTTCAAAACGGAGTTGTTCTTCAAGTAATGGGCGACCTTTTTCGGTTCCGAGATATTTGCGCATGGCGAAGTAATAAAAATTCTCACGAGAGCCGTTCTCCTGCCGGTTGATTTCTTCCCATTCGGCTTGTAATGCCGGTTCGTTATCATGAATATATGCCAAAAGTTCTTCTTTTTTACCAAGAGCATAGCCGGAGAGCAGATTGGTAAGGCTGTGGGTATTGGAAGAGACGAAATATATCGGCCTTTGGGTGATAATTGGGGCTTTCGCCTCGATATTTCCCCACCAATTAACGGTTGCCCGGCGATAATCATTGGCAGAACCATTGAGCAATTGAATGTAAAAATCGGCTTTTTTCCCTTGGATAATCTTCATATTTTTTGTGAAATTGTCACCAAAAATAGTATAAAAACGAGCAAGTGTGGCTTCAGAGATATGTAAATAATCCGCAAGTTGTGAGAATGCTTCTGAATTAGAGGGAACGGCAATTTCCAAAAAGCCTTCCGGGAGGGTGTTGAGCATAAAATGGAGTTTATTCCATTCGATTTGCAAAGCGGTCAGACAAGGTACAACGTCATCGATATCAGAACGGGAAGCGATAAAACAAGCCAGTTGGTCGTTACCGTCATAATAACACTTGCGGCGTCGGGCACGGGCTGCGACTTCTTGCCATTCCTCGATATTGGAATAGCCATATTCAATGAAGCTACTCGATGTTTGCCCGAGAATTACTTTCCGGACGTTGATAATTACATCCGGTAAGCGTTGAATTGAATAAATTAGCGCAGAAGCGTCCAGGTAATCCTCATTTGCATCAGTATGCAAAGAAGAATTGGTGCCTGCATGAACCCCCTCAAGCGTTCGGATGGCAACTTCATTGGTTGAGCGAAGCAGCGAGTAGATTGTTCGAAGGTAGAGGTCTATTTCTTCTGATGAGCGGACAGGGACAGTTCTTTCCATTGTGTTTTGCCTTATTTGAATTTTAAAAATTTTATCACGAGCCTCCATAATTGTTGACCTAACGTATAATTGGAGCGAGGAGAATGATATGCTTTATTTAGTAGCTACCCCGATTGGAAATTTAGGTGATATGACTTTTCGCGCAGTAGAAGTCCTGAAATCTGTGGATTTGATCGCCAGTGAAGATTCGCGTAAAACCAGCGTTTTGCTAAAGCATTATGATATCTCCAAACCGCAAACTGCTTTGAATAATTTTAATGAGCGCAAGGTTGTGCCAAGATTGTTAGAAAAATTGGAAGCGGGGGAGTCGATTGCCTTGGTTACAGATGCAGGCACTCCGGGGATTTCTGACCCGGGCTATTTATTGACGCATGAGGCGATTCAGGCAGGGATTGAAGTGCAATCCATTCCCGGTCCTTCGGCGGTGATTATGGCACTCACCTTGGCAGATTTACCACTGCACAGTTTCACCTTCAAGGGTTTTGCGCCAAATAAAGCCGGTCCGAGAAAAAGCTTTATTGCGATGGAAGCGGAATCACCCCATACACTTGTTTTTTACGAGAGTCCCTACCGTTTGATTGCTTTCTTACAAAATGCGCTTGAAGTTTTGGGCGATCGGAATGCGGTGGTGGCAAACGATTTGACCAAGAAGTTTGAAAGGCATTATCGCGGGAAGCTTTCGGAATTAATTGAAAAACTCTCCGAAGAAAAAATCAGGGGAGAGTTTGTGATTAGTATCGAAGGTTTGCGAAAAGAAAAGCTTAAAACGACAGAGGATTTAGATCTTTGAGATCTGAGTAAACCTCGACACCTTCCGCTTTTTTCAGTTTTTTGGTTATCCAATAGGTCGCTGGGGTAAAAAGCGCTTCAATCGTAATTTTGAAGATATAGTTGGTTAA
Source organism: Anaerolineaceae bacterium (assembly GCA_017995665.1). Classification (GTDB taxonomy): domain Bacteria; phylum Chloroflexota; class Anaerolineae; order Anaerolineales; family Anaerolineaceae; genus Mesolinea. The sequence continues at coordinate 8,673 of JAGOIM010000012.1, forward strand.
GACAAGACTCCAGAACAATTCCCAGGGAAAGACACCGGTTGCACTGGCAATGAGGACGAAGACAATTGTGTCGAGGAATTCACCAACGATTGTGCTGGCGATGGTGCGCAACCAGAGATGTTTGGACTTGGTCAAATTTTTCATGACCGCCATAATCATTGAATTGGAGAAAGAACCAAGCAAATATCCGCTGACACTTGCAAGGATAATCCCACCACCACTGATTCCGCTTAAAATGTCATCGAAGGCTTTTTGCCCAACACCTTCCAGCCAACTTGCTTCGCCGGGGAGGTAGCGGATGAGCAGGAACATGAGGAAAGTGAAGATAAGGGATGCGAAGCCAATCCAAATTACGCGGCGCGATTTAGCATAGCCGTATACTTCGGTTAAGACATCGCCGAAAATGTAGGCGAAGGGGAAAAATAAGGTTCCGGCGTCGAAAGCAAGCGGAACATTTCCGATTGAAAAACCCCAGTCAATAATTTTTGCAGAAGAACCGAAATTGCTGAGAATCAGGATTACGGTAAAAGCTACCGTAACGAGATCGAGATATTTGAATTGAATATTTTTTGTGTCGTTTTTTGTTTCCATAGCTTGTAAGTTATACCGCAGAATTGAAAATTAGGAAACAGGAAAAAGAAAACAGGAAAAAAGGGAATGGGAATTCAAAATCAATTTCTCTTAATTTTTTGTACGATTTTTTTGTTGATGGCTACCTAATCCCTCGCCCCTGGCCACTAATCTCTGTTAGCCGTTTCCTATTTCCTCTTACCTGTTACCTGATAAATGTAAGTATTGTTTATAATAAAGGCGAATAAAATATTCTGGAGGACGGATGGGTATGATTCTTGGTTTAGATATTGGCGGAACGACGACGAAGGTTGTGGGGTATGAGTCGGGCGAACTGTTCGGCTTTTTGCGCGTCCAAGCAAGCGACCCATTTACATCGGGCAGTGGCGGTTTGGGCAGTTTCCTTAAAGAATCCGGCAGAGAATTAAGCCAGATTGATAAAATTCATGCAACCGGTGTTGGGGCGGCATACCTTCAGAATGAGCTTTTTGGTGTTCCGGTCAGACTTGTGCCTGAGTTTGATTGTGTCGGTTTAGGTGGCTTGCATTTAACCGATTTGAAGGAAGCAATTGTGGTTAGTATGGGTACGGGGACTTCAATCGTAGCAGCCCGAGGAAAAGTGATTGAGCATGTTATTGGTTCAGGGATAGGCGGGGGCACCTTGCAAGGTTTGGCCCAATTATTGCTGAATGTCCATGATTTTGAAACGATTTCTGCTTTGGCTAATCAGGGCGATTTGCTCAAGGTCGATTTAAATATCGGAGATATCAGCGCAAAAGCAATACCCGGGCTGACGGCGGACACGACAGCTTCTAATTTTGGGAAATTAAGCGATTTAGCATCGAAAGAAGATATCGCAGCCGGCATTGTGAATTTGGTTTTTCAATCGATTGGGACGGCGTCAGTTTTGGCTGCGCGTAACCATCAATTGGATAGTGTAATCATTACCGGCAATCTTTCTCAGATGCAATTGGGGCAGCTGATTTTAGAGAGATTTGAGCTGCTTTACAATAAGAAATTCATTATTCCTGAGAATGCTGAGTTTGCAACGGCAGTTGGTGCGGCAATTTATACCTAAGTTTTTGAATTCCTATGGATTAATGGGGTAAAATTCAGATATGGACAGATTCTTTTTGAATAACGAACAAATTCTTGATGGGCATGTCACTTTCCCTGAAGATTTGACCAAACAGATTCGGAAAGTTTTGCGCCTTGACGCAAAAGACGCAGTGGTCGTTTTGGATAATTCCGGTTGGGAATACTTGGTTCAGTTGGATGATGTCAAAGCGAAAAACGCGGTCGGACATGTTATGGATAAACAATTGGGCCGTCCCGAACCGGGTATTAAATTGAGCTTGGCGTACAGCCTGGCTCGCCGCGATAAAGTCGAAATGATTATTCAAAAAGCAACCGAAATCGGAATTGCAAAATTTTACCCCTATGTTTCGTCTCGTTCTTTGGTGCAAGATCTGAATACAAATCGGGCAAGACAAGAACGATTGGAAGCAATTGCACGGGAGGCTTGCGAACAAAGTATGCGTTCCAAATTACCGGAGCTGATGAACGTTTCATCTTTTGAGTCGATGTTAAAGGAAACCAGCGAGCACGATTTAAAATTGATTGCCTGGGAAGGAACCGCGATTGTTCAGCGGGTCTGTGCAGAAATGATTGAACCCCTGACGAAAAAAGAAAACCCTTCTTTGGTTATATTGATTGGTCCAGAGGGTGGTTTTAGCCCGGAAGAAGTCGCCTTGGCTGAAAAATATGGCTACGAACAAATTTCGTTTGGCAATAACATTTTCAGGATGGAAACTGCCTGTATCGCCGGTAGTGCAATCATGCGCCATTTGGTTGATACGGTGCAATTAAATTGTCGACGATAGAATCGTATAAAATTTATCTCCTGGTTAAAGCAATTTAGATTCTTAAGTGCCGGTTTGGTAAAAGGTTGCGCAACCTGCCCTTGGAAGCCTTAGCAGGACCGAGGTTGTTGCCTTCGGCATCACGCAAGGCAATCACCGTTCCGAGTTGGATGTCAGGTGGTTCGATGCCACGGATATCAAAACCTTTTAGCCATTGCTCTATCAGTTCACTCGGTATTTCCCAGATGTTTTTTTGAAATTGCGGGCCAAAACGGAGAACAATATCCGGGCTGAGTTCGAGTTTGTCTTTAATAAATTTGCCTAAAAGCATCCCGATAGCATTATAGGGTAAGGTGGCAAAGTTTTCAAGATAAGCAAGAGGAACCAGGTGAATTAGATCTTCTTTGCGCATAGCCACAAGGGAATGTGCTTCTAATAATGCGTTGAAATTGATTCCGTAAACATCTTCAATGAAAGTTTGAATGTAATTAACGAGGTTTTGAGAAATGTGGCTGTAGCCGGTTAGCCTAAATTCGCGGAATGGAGCCGGACTGTTCTCACTAGGCAAACTTTTCACTTTATTAATTTTGACGGCAAAAAAGCCGTTGGTTTGGAAAACAAAGGGCCAGATACGAAGTGAGTGGATGACATCCGGATGGAAAGTTTGGTTTTCAAATTCGGTAAGGCCTTTAATCTGATATTTTTGGGCAAATTGTTTGTCAACTTCAAAGCAGGTGGGGTAAGCCTCAAGCAGGACAGAGAGCACCGCCTCATCTTCTTCGGGTGCGAGAGTGCAGGTTGAATAGACTAATTCCCCGCCAACTTTTAGGGCTTTACCGGCTGAAATGAGCAGGGCGGTCTGGCGGCTTGCCAATCGACCACGTTCGTCATTAGTAATCGGGCGATGTGGATGCGTGGATGATGCCCGAAGGCTCTGCATAGAACAAGGGGCATCCAGTAAAATCTGATCAAAGGTTTCTGGGAACCAATCGCCCCAGCGTTCCCCGGCATAGTTGGTTATGGCATAATTCGTCGCTCCCCAAGTTTGCAGGACGGTTCGTAAAGCCGATAAGCGCGAGGCGGAGGAATCATTTGCAATAACGAAATCACGGTCGAGTGAAGCGTCAATCATTTGAGTGGTTTTGCCACCGGGGGAGGCTGCCATGTCCAGCTTAAGCAAGGGTTTTTCTGGCTTGCTAAAAAGTGAAACCGGTAAGATTGAAGCAGCATCCTGAATGTAATATTGACCAAGCAAAAATTCAAGCGTCTGACTGGGCGAAGTCTGGGCATCAAAAACCTGGAATGAGTCCTCAGAAAAAGCCAAATCTTCGCATTGCCAGCCGTATTTATCAGCCAACTCCCTAAGCCGTTTAGGGGCTGGTTTTTGGGCTTTGAGAAGGTTTAAACGCACAGCCGATGGGGCAATTCGGTCAGATTCGGAGAGAAGTGCCTGATATTCGTCTTCGGTTAAATAAGCTTTGTAGCGTTCCAAGGCTTGGACAATATCATCTTGAGGGCTCATAGTTTGCTTTCCTTGTGTATAAAGAATATGATTTCATTACCAACCGGTTTTGATTCTAAATCCCAATTTTTAGTTTCGATTGCTTTTTCCACCAAGTGACGATGATAGCTTTCCAGGGAATGATGTCCTTTTAGGTCAAAGGCGGGCAAACTGAGAATGAAGGTTTTGACCTTTGTGTTTTCAATCAAGATGCGCGTAGAACCGGGCTGGCGTTTCTCGAGGCGATGGGCTTCCTTGAAGAAAAAAGCACAATCGGCTTGATCTTGGGAGGGATTCAACAATATATCCTGCTGGATGGCTTCTGCTTTTATGCCTGCGCAATCAAAGAATTTTTGTAAGTATTGAATTCGACTACCGTTCAAGTCGTATGCCTTGAAGCTTGCCTGTGGAGCCATGTGAATCCAAGAGAGGCAGAGCGGATCGAGGGCACAAGCCAGGTCAAGAATGCTTTCCGGCTCGCCGATTACCTCATGGATGGCGTCAAAAAAGGGCTGAATATGGGGAATTCGCTCTTTAGTGGAGGCATGTTTTGCCATCATTTTTAGACAATAAGTTTTTAGTGCCTCTTCTGACCTTAAGTCTACAAACCCGGATTCAAGATTTTTTATCTCTGCTTGATAATCAATATCTTCAAGATAGGGGGCAATCACGTTGTGGAGAGACTTGCGAAAGTTGTCCTTCAATTCTGAGAAATTCTTTGAATTAATCAGGTTTTGGTTAATTAAATCGAGCAGGAAGGCATCAGGCAGGTCCAAATCGCGATATTTATGCGAATTGTGCACAGAGTCAATCAACTTGGAAACTTCTTTATCGGTCAGTGTGTTCATTTTGAGATGAGGTAGACCGTTTCGTTCGGGAATTCGAAATGTTGAATCGATGAGAAGTTTTCCCTTTCAACAAGGCGGGCGAAATGCTCGGCGTATGTTTGCTTCATGCCTTTTTCGCGACCACCCAAACTCTTGGAAGGGTAGGAAATCAAGAAATGATTGGCTTGAACTGAGTCCAAAAGTCGTTTTGAAGCATTTGGATTGACTTGGTCGAGAATTGGTAACAGCTTAAGCATAATAGCCAGTTCGACTTTTTGAGAGGGAATTTCTGTCAACAAATTAGAGCTAAATGCTTCCCCGTTTTGGTTGATTATCTCGAAATAATTTTCGATAAAACCGAGCATCGGTTTGACAACATCACAGGCATAATAGACGGCATCTTCTGCCAATGGCATCCAGGGAATTGCGAGGGGATTCAAGCCACACGCCAAATCGAGGACGGAATGAACCGGAGCGATTGAAGCCAGGGCTTGCTGATAAAAGCTTTCGAGGAAGGGCAAGCGCTCTTGCGTGGAGGCATGGAGCTTCATCATTTGCTTTGCAGTTTTATTTCGCGCTTCTTGATTATCCGCGGGGATAACTTTGAATATATCCTGCCACTTCGTATAGTCTAACTTAGTTGTGATGAATGCACCGGCCAAACGATGCAAACGGGTACGCGTTGTTTTCAGCGCGGTTTTCTCGTCTTTTTGGTTGCGCAATTCTTCAATCGCTATTTGCTTCACCAAAGTAAAATCAAGCTGAGCATATTTGGAGCTTTCTTGAACTTTAGCGATGAAGGCATTTACTTTGTCTTCAGGCAACATTGCTTGCTCTCAAATCAGCAATGACACGGGTCATCAGTCGCAAATTATGCATGGTTGCCAGGCGGAAATAGGAAGGGTCGCGCATTTTGTAAAGATGATAAAGATAGCCCAAACTGTAGTTTTGACAGCAAGGACAATCGCAACCTTCTTCGATTGGATTCGGGTTCCGAATGTATTCTTCACTGTTGATATAAGTAAACTTTAACCATCCCGGTGGAGTGTTGGGGGTTAGCTGAACACAATCCTTGCGGTAAAGCCTGCCATGGCGGGCATCGCGGGTTGGGAGGGCGCAATCGAACATTTCGTAACCGATCTTATAAGAGGTAACGATACTTTCCGGGTGGCCAATTCCGAGAGCGTGAATGGGGAATTCACGGGGAATTAAAGAGCGAACCAGTTCCAGAATATCAGTAATTAAATTGGAGTTTTCATCAAGAGGCCAGCCGCCGAAACCAAAGCCGTCAAAACCGATCTCGAGCAGTGCTTCAGCACATTGTTTTCGTAAGTCTGGCTCGGCACCACCCTGAATCACACCATAAATAAGGGGGCGGTCTTTTTCTTCGACTTTGCGAGAGTTGAGCTGCTGCTGATAGGCTTTTTTCGCCATTTTTGCCCAGGCGATTGTGCGTTCAACCGAGAGTTTTTGTTCGGTATAGGGCGCATTGATATGCGTGCATTCGTCAAGACAAATCAGAATATCCGAACCGTAGCCGAATTGAAGCTGAATGCTTTTCTCCGGGGTTAGATTAATTTTCCGGTCAGAATTTTCGGGTCGAAACTGAATGCCTTTTGGCGTGAGACTGCCAAATTTAGCATTTTGACTGATTAGCGAATAAGCCTGAAAACCACCTGAGTCGGTCATAATCAAACCGTCCCAATCAGCCATTTTGGACAAACCACCCAAGGCGTTAATGACGGTGGAGCCGGGCTTTTGCATCAGGTGAAAAGCGTTCATCATCAAGGCTGGCAACTGGACACTGCGCAGGTCGTCACTGCTAAGACTGCGGACGTAACCATAGGTGGCGTCCGGCATGTAGACCGGAAGCTCGATTTCTTTATCGCGAACTTTGAGCGTTTTAGAAGGAGTTATGCAAACCTCCGCTGATTTTTCTCGATGATAAGGATAAATTCCGCTTTTCGCTGGCCCACTTCTTTTTGGATATCTTGAACCGGTCCGATGTAGATGCGTTCGCTTGGCAGGCTTAGGTCGGTTGCCAAAAAGATGTTTTGAGTCTTTCCGAAGGCGGTACTAATTTCTTCGAGCAGTTTAGCTAAGCGATAGGGTGTGTCCATCAGAATTATTGGATTGCTAGAGCTGCGATGGCGCTGAAGCACCA
>JAGOIM010000013.1 GCA_017995665.1 Anaerolineaceae bacterium
ACGTTCTCCTCGCTGACCTGAAGCCAGACTTCAGAAGCGCGTTTTTGTTCGCAATAGCGCAAAGCCTGTTTGGTCAGCGCTTTTGCAATTCCAAGGTGTTGAAATTCGGGTTTAACCGCCACATTGGCAATCAGGGCGATGTGACGAAGATTATCCAAAAAAGAGATGATGTTGATGTTACCGACAATTTGACCATCAACCAGCCAGACATAGCCCGGTTGGTGATATTCGTCTCCGGGCAGGACGCCAAATTGCTCTTGACGGTCTGCAGATCGGCGCATTTGCTCAATCGCCATCAAGCTTTCGGGGTCGTTTTGTAAATTGAAGCTTTCTTCAATCAGCTTAATCACTTCGCCAGCATCAGTTGCAGGGTCGAAGGCTTTTAATTGTCCGGGTGGTAAATTTTGAATCATGGAGAATAGTTTAATCAAAAATTAAACAAAAAACCAGTTCCCTATGGAAACTGGTATTCATTTTGAAGGTCTAATTGATATCTGTGTCGGAAGATTTCTGTTTTCGGGCACGGTAGACAATCCGGCCGCGATTCAAATCATACGGCGACATTTCAACCCGTACTGCGTCTCCGAGCAAAATGCGGATGTAATATCGGCGCATTCGTCCGGACAGGTAAGCCATTACTTCATGCCCGTTATCCAGAAGCACGCGAAACTGCGTGCCGGGGAGGGCTTCGATAATCGTACCGTCGACTGTGATCTTCTCTTCTTCTTTAGCCATAATACCTCACTAACCAGGCTATTTCTCAAAAGGCTTCCGGAAAGTACGTCGAACAGCCTTCTTATCATCCATACGGCGTTGCTCGCTCTTAGAAATAAACCAGCGTTTACGGCGTACAGTGCTCAAAACACCACTCTTAACTACCTTCTTGCGAAAGCGTTTGAGTAGGGAATCTTGCGATTCATTAGATCTTAAAGTTACACTTGTCATGCTATTCACCTCCTTTCCAGGTAACAACCGGCGCAATGATATGCGCAACCGTGAATTATACTCGCAGGCAGGGGATATGCGCAAGGGGCAAATTAGGCTAACAGTGGACAAAGAAGAGCAAAAATCTTAGATAATATGTCAAATCACGGTAAATACTAGGGTAGGGCCGGGTTCAAGACACGAACGGGCATCGTACCCGAACGAAGTGAGTGGTATTGAAATTGCTCAATCCGAAAAACCCGCCCTGTTCAAATCAGAGAGTTAATATGCTTTTCAATGTGTATTCGCACTTCTTGTAAGGGTGGCTCTGACTGGGTTATGGATTATTGAGCATTCGTGATTGGGAGCCACCCCTACCCGTGTATATATATTCCACGATTTATTTCATATTGAGAATTTCCGCCTTCATATAAGAAGAAAGTTAACGAGCCGCGCCTATGCTATAATTTTGGCTTGCGATACTTCTACAAATGTAGCGCTATTAAAGGACGAAGACAATGTTTAAAAAGTTTTTACAGTTTTTCACGGGCGACGAAAATAAGCGACGAATTGATGATTTGGTAAAAATCGTTGACAAAATCAACGCGCTTGAACCAAATTTTGAAAAATTATCAGACGAAGAACTCAAAGCGAAAACTCCCGAATATCGCAAACGTTTGGCAGATGGCGAAAGTTTGGACGATCTCCTGCCGGAAGCATTTGCCACCGTTCGAGAAGCCAGCAAGCGCGTTCTTGGTCAGCGACATTATGATGTTCAATTGATTTGCGGAATCAACCTCCACGAGGGGGCGATTTCGGAATTACGCACCGGTGAGGGCAAGACGCTTTCCGGCACCTTGCCAATCTACCTCAACGCGCTGACCGGAAAAGGCGTCCACCTGATCACCGTCAACGACTATCTGGCACGCCGTGATGGTCGCTGGATGGGTGCGATTTACAATTATTTGGGCCTGAGCGTTGGCGTTTTGCAATCAATCACCGCTGTTGAGGGCAGCCCGAGGGCTTACCTCTATGACCCCAACGAGCGTTCGCTCATCGAAGACCAAAATTTCCTCCGCCAAACCAGCCGACAGGATGCCTACAAGGCTGACATCACCTATGGCACCAACAGCGAGTTTGGTTTTGACTATTTGCGTGACAACATTGCCATGGCTTGGAGTCAACGCGTTCAACGCGGGCACAATTTTGCCGTCATTGATGAAGTTGACAACATTCTAATTGACGAAGCGCGAACCCCGCTTATCATTTCGGGCCCTGCGCATGAAGATTCCGAACACTACATTCGCATGGCTCAGGTGGTCAAAGCCCTGAACCCCGAAGATTACGAAGTCGGCGAAAAAGAAAACATGGTTTCCTTGACCGAAATCGGTTTGGCCCATGTTGAAGAGATGCTCGGTCTCGAGCTTTCGGACCCCGAACGCCCCGAAGATATCACCCCCGAACAAGCCCGTCTGATGGGTTTTCTCGAACAAGCCTTGCGCGCCCAATTCCTTTTCCACCGCAACAAAGAATATATTGTCCAAGGCAACGATGTTGTCATTGTCGACGAATTTACCGGCCGCATGATGCCCGGCAGGCGTTGGTCGGACGGTCTTCATCAGGCGGTTGAAGCGAAAGAAGGTGTCAAGATCCAGGCTGAAAACATTACCCATGCCACGGTCACAATCCAAAATTACTTCCGCATGTACGAAAAACTTGCCGGCATGACCGGTACCGCTCTGACCGAAAAAGAAGAGTTTTACCGCATTTATGGCTTGGACGTTTTGCCGATCCCCTCAAACCTTGAATACCGCGCCCAACGTGCCGATACCGGCTTGAAAGCGGAGGAAAGCAAGGACGACGACGGTTACAAATTCACTTATTATTACGATGATAAGGATGCAAATAAAAAACCGCTTTTCTACAAGCGCAAAGATTTTCCGGATGTGATCTATCGCACTGCCGAAGGCAAACTGCGCGCAATCGTGATGGAAATTATCCGCTATCATGTCATCGGCCGTCCCCAATTGGTCGGTACGACATCGGTTGAGAGCTCCGAAAAGCTCTCCGAAAGGCTTGCGCCCGAACTGCTGCGCCGCCTTTTGCAGGTCCATTTGATTAAACAAGCCTGGCTGAAAGAGAATGGCGCAAAAGAGGAAGATTACCTCGATGCGCCGGAACTAAAAGCGCTCAACGAGCCCCTTCCCCAACTGCGCATGGCAGAATTGCGCCGCTTGGGCAGGGATTATGGCGTGACCAGCATGGATTTGAGCGACGAAAGCAATCGCGAGGCACTGCTCAACGCCCTGCATCTTGAGGATGAAAACTGGGCGCGCTTGCAACCGCTTTTTGATGGCGGATTGCCGCATCAGGTGCTCAACGCCCGTAAGCACACCGAAGAATCGCTGATTATCGCCGGAGCCGGTGCTTTTGGCGCGGTAACCATCGCCACCAACATGGCCGGTCGCGGTGTTGACATCAAACTTGGCGGTGAGCTTAACGAAACCTTGCTTTCCAAGGTCAACCAGGTTTTGGCGAAATATAGCCACGATGATCCCTGGAATATGACCATGCCCGAGCGTTTGGACGCTGTCAACCGACTGAATGCCGAACTCGAAGAAGACGAGGCAGAAGCGATCCAAAATTTCAAAACCTACATGGAAGACATGGCAAAAGTGCGCCAATTGGGCGGGCTGCATGTTATCGGTTCAGAACGCCACGAAGCGCGCCGGATTGACAACCAGCTGCGCGGTCGTGCCGGACGCCAGGGCGACCCCGGTTCTTCCCGTTTTTACCTCGCTTTGGATGATGAGCTGATGCGTATGTTTGGCGGGGAGCAGCTTGAAAATATGCTTGCCCGTTTCAAGATTGACGAAAACATGCCCATAGAAATGAGCATGATCAACAAAATGGTCGAACAAGCTCAGACCCGCGTTGAGGGCAGCAACTTTGACATGCGCAAGCACTTGCTTGAATATGATGATGTGCTCAATTCCCAGCGTAAACGCATCTATGAGCAACGCGACAAAATTTTCCTCAAAGACGATTTGCACGAAGACGTTTACGAAATGCTCGAAACCGAAATGCGCCGTCGCGTCGGGCTTGGTTTGGAAGACCCTGAAGGTCCCTGGAAGCTGCTCGCATTTTTGGAAGAAATTCAGCCCAACATCCTGACCGATTTTGGCACTTATCCCTCCTTCACTTACCAAAAAGTGATGGACAAACTGTCCGAAATTGACGATGTTGAAGCATTGAAAAATGAAATTCTCAAAATTGCCAAAAAGTCAGTTGAGGCCGAAAATCAACATGTGCAAGATGGCGCGGAGCAACTTTTCAATTCCGTTGAAAACAATTTAAAAAATCAGCTGGCAGATGGCGAAGATACTCTCGATGCCTACCTGGAGAGCTTTGACCCGGACGATCAGCACAACGTTCCGGCTGAGCTGGGCGCAATTTTGGGCGCGACTATGCGCATGGCACCGAAAGACATTCAGGCTTTCAGCGATGATCCGCAAGCTTCGAAGGAATCGCTCAAAAACGCCCTGAAAGCCAGTTTGAATATGCTTGCCGTTCGGCGGCTTTTGCTCACCCTCGAGCGTCGCTTTGGCGAAAAATGGAACTTCAAAGCCAACGAATTGGCAGAATTGCCCTTCGCAGAAATTAGAAAACAGCTGAGCGATCAAGTCAGCCTCAGCCTGATTAAGCGCCTTGAACGCCTCTTTGGCGATAACAGCGATGTCGCCCGCGATTTGGACGAAAGCCGCGCGCTTATGGAAGACGCTCTCGAGGACGACGATGCGCTTTTGGAACTGCTGCGCCTGACGACCCAGGGTAAGCACATCGGCTTTGACGAACGCACCCACCGCAAAGAGGTGCGCACGCATAACCGTCTTAATTACATTTTTGCGATTGCCGACGAGCTCAGCGGTCAAGACAGCGAAGCCCTCAAAGACCAAATTTTGGACCATCTGCACAAGGCTGATGCCAAACTTTCTGAGATTTTTGGCCTTAGCGATTGGAGCCAGCTGCGCAATAACGAGCGAAAACTGATCGAAATGGCTCCCGAGACTCGTGAGGCGCTCAGCAAAGAATTGGGCGAAACGCTCTGGAATGAAGTTGCCGAAAAACCAATTACCGAGATTGAAGATGCCGCCGAGCGGATTTGCCCCATCCTTGGCGACAAGACGCAAAATAAAATTTATCGCGACTTGCTCTTGCGCACGATTACCGAAAATTGGGTTGAATATCTGACCAAGATGGAAGCTTTGCGCGTTTCGATTAGCATGGAATCTTATGCTCAGCGCGATCCGCTTGTGCAATACAAAAAACAAGCCAGCGAAATGTTCACCGAGCTCTTCAGCGAGGTTCGCCAGGGCGTGATTAGCATGATGTTCCGCTATCGCCCGGTTAAACAAAAGCTTGAGGCTGATACGAACACCAAAGCCCAAAATCTACCGGCTAAAAAGAAACGCAAGCGCCATTAGCAGCAAACGCTAAGACGGAAAAAATTAGAAATGTGGGCGGATTAAAATCGCAATACAGGCTTTGAAGACCTCAAGCATGTCCGCGGTTTTAGTCCGCCTTTGCAAATTGCCGGGCAATTTGCTGACTGGAGAAGCATGAAAAGAATTTTACTGACCAACGATGACGGCGTGAGTGCCCCAGGTTTGCTTGCCATGGCGCAGGCTTTGCGCAAAATGGAAGGCGCGCAAGTTACAGTTTTGGCTCCGGATAAAAACTGGAGCGCCTGCGGGCACAACAAAACCCTCGGCCGGCCGCTCAGACTTCGCCAAACCACGCTTGCCGATGGCAGCCTTGCCTGGTCTTCGGACGGTGCCCCTTCGGATTGCGTCGCTTTGGCTTTGTTGGGCGCATTGGAGCAGGACTTCGATTTTGTGGTCTCCGGAATTAACCCAAACGCCAACGTTGGGCTGGATGTAACTTATTCGGGCACGGTTACGGCAGCGATGGAAGCTGGAATCGGCGGCTTGCCGGGTTTTGCGGTTTCGATTGATGCGCCCGAATTTCACCGGGGCGATCTCGATTATGTTGCTGCGGCCCAGGCGGCTGCCGCTCTGATTGAAAAGTTGATGGAAAAGGAAGAGGGGAAGCAAGCCGGCTCACTTCTGAGAGTGGCAAAAGCGGAACGCACTCATGCTTCGGAAGGGGCTGAAGTGGCAGACTCTGAAAGGGCAGCGGCTGCCGATGGCTACAAAGCCGCCTCGATTTGGAACATCAACATTCCCTACCGACCTGAGGGAAATTATGAGGGAGTGCGTTTCACCCGGCAGGGCATCAGGCTCTATCACGATGCGCTGGAAAAACGGATTGACCCGCGCGGCGCCCCCTATTATTGGCTCGGCGGCGACCCTCCCAGCGGCGTGGTGGAAGAGGGCACAGACTACGGCGCGATCAAGCAAGGTTTCATTTCCGTCACCCCCTTGCACATGTCCATGACGGATTATGAAAAGCTGGACGGGTTGGGTCAAACATTATTATAAAAAATGAAGGTAGGGGGAGGTCCCAATCGTGAGCACTCAATAACCCAACGCTTAGTCAGACCTCCCCAACATTGCATTGAAACCCAAATTTTTCCGCAACCTCCGCCCTTCTCAGATTAAAAACATTTATAATCATGGCGGAGTAAATCAATGAAAGAATCAAATTCACACAACCGTAAATCCATCCGATTAAAAAATTATGATTATTCCACAGTTGGGGCTTATTACCTGACGATGTGCACCTATGAAAAAGAGCACTTGTTTGGTGAAATAAAAAACGGTGAAATGCAATTAAATCAATATGGAAAGATAGTTTTACTAACCTGGAATGATCTAATCAACCACATTGCAAACATCGAATTGGGGGAGTTTGTAGTTATGCCTAATCATGTACATGGAATTGTCAGCATCGTTGAACCAGCCGATATAACTTATGAGAAAACGGAGGGGAATTTACCTGGTTTGAAAATTGCAAAAACCCATCCTCCTCAAACACCTTTGTCTGAAATTGTCAGGCAGTTTAAGACATTTTCGGCAATGAGAATTAACAATTTGCGAAAAATGCGCGGAACAGCAGTATGGCAAAGTGATTATTACGAAAGAATAATAAGAAACGAAAAAGAATATATGAAATTCGCGAATTATATTCATAACAATCCGTTCCAATGGGAAAACGATAGATTTTATTAAGATGGTGATGTAATTATCGGCGTTCGTGTTTATTGCACGGGGCGGTTCAAATCGGGTTTACGGATTATTGTGCATTCACGATTTGAGCCTCCACCTTCGGATAATATTGCCATTAACACACAACTGCGGTAGGGGCGGTCAAGACATTGGTAGGGGTGGGTTCAATACGTGAGTTTTGTGAAATTGTCCAATCTGTAAAACCCACCCCGTATGAAGCATTGTTTTATTTCGGTTTTCATTGGAATTCCGTTGTTCTTGAATTGGGCGGGTCTAATTGCGTTACTGATTATCGGGCATTCGTGATTGGGACCCGCCCCTACCGGGGGCATTCAAATATGCGGTTATTCAACACTTTGAAATGGTGCTTGCTTCTACGCCTGTAAAATATGATTATGGAATTATCATCAAACACAACGTCGGTAGGGGTGGGTTCAAATCGTGAGCTTTGTGAAATTGTTTAATCAGCTAAACCCACCCCATTGGAATCAAAGTTTCATCGTTGATGCATGTTAATATGACGGTTTATGATAAGTAAAAATGTTAGATTTTGTGAACAAACTCAATCCCTTTCTTTTTTATGCGAACCCAATCTCCTTTTAATTCTGTACTTGAGAGAACTGTATACCAAAATAGCCAGTATTGGGTATCATCGGAAAGGTTAACAGCCTCTTGATGAATAATTCCAAATTCTCCTGGTTTGTATTTTTTGAAGTATAGTGCACCGATGGTTTTAAAAATGCAGTCAGGCGTATCAACGATATGATCAACGGTTACACTCTTTATATTAAATTTATAAATTAAAGAGTAATACAATAAATACGACACAGCTTCATAGCAAGAACGATTTAACAGTTCTTCGTAGAACTCGTTTGCCCAATCCTCAATTATTTTAGGATCGGTTTTCAAATCTTTGAAAACATACTGTTCAAGTTCTGGAATTAAATAAGGGTAAATTGCCGCCATTTGCAAAAAGTATTTCTGCGCTAAAATGGTTGCCCCATTGTTGAGAGGAAAGCCAGATACCATTTTCATTGAATATTTCAATACAGATAAATTATCATCGTTTTGGTATAGTAAATTTGTTGTTAGATCTAAAAACCTTTGAAGTTGACGATAATTTATTATCCCATTTAATGGTTGTGGCTCTTCGTATCCTAATCGATTTTTCCAATTTTTTTCTTCGGCTATAGGCAAAGTTTCGAAGGAAGTTTTTTTATCGTTTAGGGATAAACCATATTCTTTTAGAGCTCTCCTCAATCTCATAATAAACTCTTCTCCCCTTTCATATGATTCGACAAAACAAGTGTAGTCATCAATATGTCGAATGAAGGAGAAATTCTTTGCATAAAGTTCTTGGTCTATTCGAGTGAGAATTAATTCTGAAAGCAAATTTGAAGCGTGGGGACCAATCAAAAGACCGTGTGTTTCTTGATTTGTTGTGTTTCCTGTAAGCTTATCGAGAGTGTTTACCCAATCTTTATTTTGTTTTTCTGTTTTTGCGACTTTTTTAGTTTTGATAGCCCATGTAATACAATGTGTATAAATGCTAGGAAAACAAGTTGATATATCTGCATGGACCTTATATCTTGCTCCAATGCTAAGATCCGTAGAGGGGGTTTCATCAGCCCACCATGATTGATAATTCATTGAAAACAACACCTTAGTATTAAATTGCTTTCGGATATGCAGTCTGCTAATTTTGTGTTGTTGTCCTGCAGTCATTTTAGTAAAATGTTTCAAAATATCCGTCCAGTTTTCTCGGATGTGGACGCAAAGATTGTAATATGTAAAAGGTGTGGGAATTCCTAATATTCGCACCATGTTAGTGTTTCGCATAGATTCATATCTGATGTAGTCATCCGTTTTCTTGGAAAATATTGGTTTGGTTTTTAGACAATAATCCAAAAACTCTTCAGAATGAAAAATTGGGACTATAGATTGTGAAAAGAGCCCATAGCCCAGCAAACCCTCGAAAACCTCATCAGGATTTAGATTATTAAGACAATCGCTGTATGATTGATAAGAATTCATTGGTGGGTACCATAATGCATTGTTCTTTTTAACCATCAAACTCCTTTTTACCTTTACGAATTCGCATTGACCAAAATTTTATTTGTACATGTTTGAATTATAAGCTCCCGGAATCCAGTCCAATTCATACAAAATAGGGAAGAGAGTCACTAACATGGCAAATGCATTATTAGAGATCTTTGTTTGCACAAAAAAAGAGACTTCCTCTCCGTCGTACATGGGTTCCTTCAAAATCGGTCCCATTCGAGATGGGATATCTTTAATATCTAATTTGAGCAATTTCTTATGTGTAGAATCATTTCGGATTATGCGCAATTTATCTCCCCAAAGCGTTGAATTTTTAGGGTCTTGGATCACGACATTAGTACGCATATACTCATCAATCGCCAATGATTTTTCATTCCTATTTTCTTTTAATGCCGAGTAAAAATAGCTTACATTCACTTTCTCTAGTCGTTTTCCTGTGCAGAAGAACGTTAAATAATTCATATAAAAATCAATAAAAGAGAGATGCAGATATAAGGCTTGATCAAAAAGAACCTCGTCCAAAAAAGGGAACTCATTCTCAACGGGCTCTGGGAAAACAAACATTTCATTTAAATATTGATTTACCCGAAACTCTCTAATCTCTCTTAAACAATGCAACTGATTACAAACCATTGTTGCATAGTCATATTTTCGTAGTGCTGCCTTTAATAAATCCCTTGAGGTGTCTTTAAATTCTTGGCTTAGTTCTTGATGTTGAGTAAAAAAATGCTCTTGTGCATGATAGATTTTCAAGTCGGCATTCTGAGACTCGCTAATCATTGCCTGATAAGACTTTTGTAAGCCTTTATAGATATCAATATTATTTTGTTTGTACTCCGACATTTAGCTCCTCGTAATAGGTACGGTTCATATTCGCTATTGTCGGAGTCCGCAACGGAAGCGGATTCCGACCTACGGGTATGTCATATTCCCAAATTGTCAGAGGCGGAAAAAGAAACCGTCGCCGTTCGCTTCGTTCCGGCACTTCGTCCGACCTACAGGCTAAGGCAAAGTATTTAATAATAAAATAATCTGTTGGTTTTGCCTCGCAATCATGTTTAATGTGAGGAAATTATATTCAATAGCCCGCAGTTGCTGATGATTGATATTTGTCACATCAGGATCCTGATAAACTGCTTCATTATACGAATCGAGCATGGAATCTAATAATTCTTGACTCTCTTGGTAAATATTTTGAGCGCTTTCAATTTGTTCGGCACGACTATTTCTGTCAGCTCTTTCAGTAAGATACTGTGATAAGTTCAACGCAAAAATGCCTACTAAGAGGACAACTGCCAAAACCATCCACATATTGCTACGTTTCTTTGGTTCGACTGGGGTCGGATTTTCAACTGGAAGTGCCTCATTAGTATTTTCAACTGCTATGGTTGCTTCAACTTCTTCAGGCACTTCTTTTTCCTCATTAATTTCTTGATCCATTTTTCTCCTTTAATTTGTTAAATGCATAAAAACCACTGCTGGTAAATTTGTGGCTTTTTGATTCATCACCTATTCCCCTTCGCCTGGTTATATTCAATTGATTAATTATACAACAGGTAGCAGGAAGCGGGCGAAAATTTTTTTCTGTAGGGAAAAGGCTTGACAGGAAACAGGAAATAGGTAATAGGAAAACAGGTGACAGGTAGCAGGAATCGGGGAGCGAGGAGCAGTAGGTCGGAATCCGCTTCTTTTGCGGTCGCCGCTCACTGCGTTCCGGCACTTCGTCCGACATTTTTTTCGTACGACTTACTTTTTCTTAAACCAGCTTTTAACTTTATCCCAGATTTTTACAAAAAAGACGCGGATTTTGCGCCAAATGCGGCGGAGCCATTTTATCAGGCCGGGTTCGGACGGTTTTTGATAGTATTGCATGCCTTCCCAGGGGTCTTTGTCAAAGAGTTTACGGCTGGCGTATCTCAAAATCAGCTTTATGGTTGCAAAAGCGGGGGCGGCTAACATCAAACCGAGCAAGCCGAACAATTGAGCCATAATCAGGGCTGAAATCATGATGGCTGCCGGGTGAACCTGGAGCGTGTTGCCCATCACTTTCGGTTGGATGACGTGATCCATAATCATATCCATGACGATAGCGATGCCAATAATCAGAAGAGCATAAAAGAAGGGTTGCAAGCCGAAGGGGGTTGGTGTCTGAAATAGAGCGCCGATAAAGAAGGCTACCCAACCCATACCTGCGCCGATATAGGGGATAAAGCGTCCAAAACCGGCAATCAGGGCGAGCACGAAGAAGTAGGGCAAGCCCATTGCGCCAAGGAAGATGGTGTAGACGGTGATTGAAATCCCAACCACCAAAAATTCACCGCGGATGAAGCTGTTGAAAATTCTGCCAATTTCCTGACCGAGACGCTGGAAGTCTTTTTCGTATCCGGGCAGAGAAATGTTGATCATTCTATTGCGCACGCCTTCTGTTTCTGAGGTGATAAAGAAAGAAATCATGTAAGTGATCAAAACGTTGATTACAACGCTGCCGACTTTGCCAACCACGGTTGTGGTGATATTAGCTGCTGAGGTGACGATTGATTGCAGGGATTCGGAAATTGTATTGCCAATTGCCTCAAAATTAATTTGAGGGAGGGCGAAGGAAAAGCCGTCCCACAAAGAGATGGTTTGACCGGACCACTCCTCGAGGAAATTGGTGATATTGTCGACATTGTCAATAACAAGGGTGAAGAATCTTGAAATCTGACCCACCAAGCCCGAACCACCGGCGGCAAGGCCCCAGATGGCTAAGCCTGCCAGGAGGAGGTAGATAATGGCAGCTGAAAGTCGCCATTTGATGCGAGTGGCTTTATGGAAAAGCTTGATAAGGGGATTGAACAAAAAAGATATGATAAAGGCAATCAGCAACATCTCGGCATAGTTCTTAAAACGGATAACCAGTGCCAAAAAGCCAACGATCAAAAGCAAGCCGACAATGAGTTTGGTTGCCCAACCCCAAGGTGGGGAATCGTTGTTTTGAGAAATTTTATGATGATCGTCAATAATAGGGTCGTTGGTTGTATTTTCCATTAGGATATTTTAACAGGGTTGCGAGTCGGGGGTTGAGGGGACGGTGTACAAGGCGGGGAACCGGGAACGGGGAGCGGGGAGCAGTCTTAGCGTTGAGCCAACATGCCGGAGCCAACGAGGAGTTCCTGGAGTTGCTGGGTGATTTCTTTCCGGCGGTTTGCCTGAACTTCAAGTGAGAGTTCTTCAAGCAATTTTGAGGTGTTTTCTTTCGCTTCTTCCAATAAACGAAAACGGAACATGTTTTCCGCCGCAACCGAGTCCAAAATCATTCGGTAAAAATGAATGGCGATCATGTGGCTTTCAATTTGCTCAAAAATCAATTTCGGCTCGCCTTCTACAATGGGCGGAGGCCAAAACAAGTCCTTCTCTTCTTCCTCTGCGGATCCGGATGGAGCTTCCATCTTTCCGGGCAAAAGCTCAGAAATTGTCGCTTCATACTGATGATTTTCCTCATTGCGCTGAAAAGCGAGAATAGAAACTTTCTTCAAATCCCCATTTTCGAAACCTTCGCTCCATTCCCGAATCAAAGTTGCCGCGACATCATAATCCGGCAAGGAACCAGTGCTAAGATTATCCCTTTCGGCAAAGTCCAAGCCTTCCTGGCGCATAATGGGATGAATCCGTTTGCCAAAAGCAACAATCCTGACCGGCAAGTCATCGTTTTGAGCAATGAATTCTTTTGCCAAACGAGCCAGATTCTTGTTATATTGGCCCACAATTCCCCTTGTGCTGCCAATCACCGCTAAAACCTGATAGGGTTCGGCCTTTGAAAATTCTTCATTACCATTCTCATATTTTGCAAGCAAGGATGAGGGTTCCCAACCGGTCATCTGAATGACCTGGTCGGCAACCTCATTAAACCTTGCGGCATATTCATCCAGCGATTTTTGCCGGTTCATTGCCATTTGCATTGTGCTGAGCGAAAGCACCCGCAGAGAGGAAATCAGGGGCTCAATTGCCTCCAAATTCTCAAGGCGGGCTTTCGCGCGTTCTTTTCCTTCGCCCATTAAAAGCCTTTAGGGAAGTTCATATTGATCGAGCGTCCAGATAAAAACTACCGCCCCACTGCGGCCAAGTTTTCGGCCTTCGTTCGCCGGATGTGGTTCAGGGTCGCTATCAAAAGCATCAGAACCATTCTCATCCGATGTTTGTGAATCCTCGGATAATCCATAACCCTGATGAATCACACTCTCACCCGGACAGGCTTCGCTGATAATATCCAATACGGGTTGCAAATCGCGCGTTCGCGCAGCAATAAAGAGCGTCATTTGCGACTGGCGCAACATACCGCCTCTTGTTTCAGAATAGGTGGCTGTAAAACCGGCGTTATTCAGCAAAGCCAGAGCTTCGTCGCCATATCGTCGCGGGACAACCGCCATCACCATTTTCATGATTTTCGTTTCTCTTTCTTTTCTTTTTGAGCGATAAACCACTCAAATTCACGGAACAGTTCCGCTTTGGTTTCATCGCTTAATTCCCGATGATACCTAATTTGGTCCACCAGGTTCGCTGCATGATTATACAGGTATTCCATCAGTTCCTTGGAATAAGTTGCTACATTCTCCGGCTTAACATGATCCATAAATCCGTTGGTCAAGGCGAGGATAAGCATAACCTGGTCTTCCATTTTGATCGGTTGGTGAGGTCCTTGCCTCAGCAATGTGTCAAGCCGCCGTCCACGCTCAATTTGGCGTTTTGTGGCGTCATTGACTTCAGTCCCAAAACGGGAGAAGCGCGAAACTTCTTCATATTGGCTCAATTCGAGCTTCAATGCACCGACAACCGATTTCATCGCCGCTTCCTGGGCGGCGGAGCCAACCCGAGAGACTGATGCGCCAATTTCGATTGCAGGTTTGTTTCCCTTGTTAAATTCATCAGCATTCAAAACAATCTGACCATCGGTAATCGAGATCAAATTGGTGACGATATAGCTGGATATGTCACCGCGTTGGGTGGTAACAATTGGCAAGGCGGTAATCGAACCGCCACCGTTTTCTTCGTTCAAGCGGCAAGCGCGTTCCAAAAGGCGCGAATGCAGATAGAAAATATCGCCCGGATAGGCTTCACGTCCCGGTGGACGGCGCAGCAAGAGGCTCATTTCGCGATAGGTATCGGCATGTTTCGACAAATCATCGTAGACAATCAAAACATCCTGCCCTTGGTCGAGGAAAAACTCTGCCATGGTTACTCCGGCATATGGCGCCAAATAGCGCAAGGCGGGCGGGTCATCGGGGCTGGAAACTATCACCGTGGTCTGATGCATGACTTCATGGTCTTTAAGCGTCTGAATGGCATTCAAAACAGATGATTTTTTCTGTCCGATAGAAACATAAATACACTTCACATCGCTATCGACCTGACTCAAAATCGCATCAATTGCCAGGGTCGTCTTGCCGACCTGTCGGTCGCCAATAATCAATTCACGCTGTCCTCTGCCCAATGGCAAAAGCGCGTCAATAATTTTCGTGCCGGTATATAAGGGGGTATCAACCGGGGCTCTTTCGACGACACCTGGCGCAATTTTTTCCACATGACGATATTCAGAGGGAATAATCGAGCTGTTGCTGTCCAAAGGACGCCCCAAACTGTCAACCACTCTGCCCAAAAAAGACATCCCAACCGGAATGCTGAGCCGCCTGTTGGTCGCCTGAGCCAAATCCCCACCACGAATGCCGGAATCGGGACCGAGCAAAATAACGTCCACATGGTCACGGTCCAAATTCAAAACCATGCCTTGCACGCCATTCGGAAAGGTGACTAATTCTTCCAAACGAACCATCGGCAGCCCGGAAAGCGTGGCAATCCCGTTGCCGATATGCTGAACGGTACCGACGCTCTTAATCGAAACGCGGTGTTTGTGCTCACGGCTGAGCGTACGCAGCTCGTTGACTAAATAATCAGTTTTCAGGCTATCAGGCCTGGGAGTTACGCGTTCACGGGTAGTCTGTTTTACCTGCTCAAGAAAAGCTTGCTGATCAAGCGCCAAAGGGTCATTGGAAGCCAAGCGCTCTTTGAGATTAGCTAAATGGGGTTGAGCAGCCAGGTCTAAATCAGTCATGTTCCGGAACCGCCAGTGTTTCTAATTTTTGGGAAATTTCTTCGTTCAGAGAATCCAAATGGGATCCAATCGAATTGTCCAAAATGATGTCACCAATTCTCGCTTTGATGCCGGCAACCAGTTTTATGTCGATAGTAACATTAATTTCAACTTCTCTGTCAGCCAGTGCGTTGAAGGTGTTGAGCAATTTGTTGTATTGTTCGACTGACAATTCGCGAGGAACGCTAACTTCAACCATCGGAAAGCGGTCTGCCAAGGACTCACGCAATCTATGCACCGCACGCATGTCGGTCTTACCCATAT
>JAGOIM010000130.1 GCA_017995665.1 Anaerolineaceae bacterium
CAGCAGCAAAATTATTTTGACAGTTATAACAATAAGAAAGATAGTATTGCGAAAAACAAGAAAAACGTCATAGTGTACGGCTGGGTTTCAACCCATCCCTTTTCATCCATAACAAAATTATTCCAACAATCTAACAATTATCACGTCGGAGTGGGCAAAAGAAGCCCATTCCGCCCCACAACCTTCATTGAAGCAGCCAAATCCATCCAAGTGATAGCTTACCCCTTACCAAAGCAGGGCTACGTTATACAAATCTTATATCATCACAATGTCGATTATATAATATTGATATCCACCAATTTTAATGATGTATTGTTTCCATGGTAAATTCGGAAATTTGTCACAACCTTTTCTTTTAGACAGCCTATCTTAACCCTCTAAAGAGGGCCGATTTGAAACAGAAACTATGTATCTCTGGTTTCAATTAATTATCGAGAAACATTGCATGTTTTTGAACTTAAAAGGAGGTTCAAAATGAAATCTCAAATGAAAAAATTTTCTTGGATTGTGATTTTGGCTTTAGTTGGCTTGCTCAGCATTACTGCAATCACAACTGCATCTGATATCGTTTGGCCGTGGTCTTCTGACCCGGGATTTGAACCCCAGTCTTTTTCTGACACTGGCTCTGTGGGTAACAGGGTGGACGAAGGTGGTACCGGATTAGGTGAGCCTGTTTCCCTTGCCGATGCAGGTGAAGCAAGCACAAACGGAGAGGTTGCCGCCGGTCAAGCGCAAACTGTCGTTCACGAACTTCAGCCAGACGATGATGGCTATACCGGCTCAATCACCGAAGCTCCCCAAATCGAGTCGGTGCTCAGCGGTGATGGACAGACGGAACAGATCGATTGGGATGCCTTGATTCCAGAATCCGCTCCGGATCAGGTTAACATAAATGCTGGTCCTAACTGGTCAGATTTTTACTATTATCATGTAACCGGATCCGCTCTGCGCCCTCGCAACAGTTCTTCTAAATGGGCATCAAGCGGAGATGGGGGTTGCCTTTATCAGACAGCTGGATCAGCTTCTGATATTTTTAACATTCATCTGGATATTCCACATGGAGCCCGTATCGATTACCTGCGGATTTTCTACTACGACACGAGTGCCAAAGATACAATCGGTTGGGTGACGCGCTATGACGATGAAGGCGGTATATCTGATGTAACTCACGTGGGATCTACAGGTACCCCGGGGTATGGGACCAATTTGAGTCCGCTGGTTTCACACGTGGTTGAAAGTGACAAATACTCATATGTACTGAATTGGCGTTCTTACGAATTGGGCAGCGCAATCAGGCTCTGCGGTCTTCGTGTCGCTTACAGACTGCCTTGATCACCTTTATAGATAACTGGAGGTGAAAAATGAAAAAACAAAAAAGATTTGCACAGCGACTGCTCATGTTGTTGATTTCAGCAGTTTTACTAAGTTCTTTTCTCGCATTCAGTTCCATCCCAAGAGCAAATGCTGAATATGCTCTTGAAAACGGAGGAACGATTAACGCTTTACCTTTGGGATATGCATGGGTTACATCCTACAATGGTTCTGGCGGTTACACCGACCTTGCGGCCCTTGGCTTCGGGAATGACTTTGGCTATAGCACCAAGTTGAGTAACCATATCGGTGCAGTGGTTGATACGTCCAACAATAGCTATGTGATAAACTGGCGACCCAATATTGTTGGTAAATCGTTGAGGGTGTGCGGGATGCGAGTAGCCTACAGTCTGCCTCTTGGCGGTGGTAACTTTGCTCCTTACTTTTCTTACTTGCATATCCCCGGGTCAGTTTTGCTCCCTCGGGATAGCTCTGTAGACTGGGCATCCGACAGCTCAGGTGGGTGTATTTACCTGAAGTCAGGGTCACCTCTCATTGTGTTCAATATCAACCTTAATATTCCAACAGGAAGCCGGATTGATTATCTGCGGGTGTATTACTACAGAGATTCCCTGACCTACATGCCCCTCATCAAGAAGTAACTTCCCGAGCACATTATCAGTTAAGAGAGCCTGAAAAATTCAGGCTCTCTTTGTTATATTAAGCCTTAAGCCGGGTCTGACCTACAACCGGGCTTTATGCCAACAACCTATGAACACCATTTCAACCTCTATTTTCAAGCATAATTTTTTAGTTAATCACACCATCTTTGGAGATTTCTTATGTATCTTCCCGGTAACCAAGTTCGTCAATCTTTCTTCGACTTTTTCACTGAACGCGGGAACACTATCGTACCGAGTGCCTCTTTAGTTCCAGGTTGTGACAGCACTCTCTTATTCACCAATGCCGGTATGGTGCAGGTCAAGGATGTTTTCCTGGGCACTGAGACCCGTCCCTACAAAAAAATATAATTTTGTTTATTTCTTGAAAACCAAAACGACCCAGTCTGCTTCGGGGAGAGTGTCGATCAGGCTGAGGCCGGCTTGATTGGCGGCGTTGATTACCGAATCTGCCTGGTCGTTTAAGATGCCTCCCAAAATCAGGATGCCATTGTCTTCAACGGTATCGGCAAGGCCGCTGCCAAGCATTTGCACCAGGATATAAGCCAAAATGTTTGCCAAAACGACAGGCGCACGGTTCATGCCATCAGTTCGCGCCAAAACATCCGTATGTGTTCCGACTTCAAAAGTAATTCTGCCGGGCATGCCATTCAACTCGGCATTTTTTTCGCAAGAAGGCACGGTGATTGGGTCGTAATCAACACCAAGCACACGCATTGCGCCCAAACGCACGGCGGCAATCGAGAGAATCCCGCTGCCACAGCCGATATCAATCACATCTTTGCCTTCACAGCCGTGTTTTTCCAAGGCGAGCAAGCAAAGCTGGGTGGAGGGGTGCGTTCCGGTGCCAAAAGCCATATCGGGGGAGATAATTATCGGCAGTTTGTCGCCAGCCAGTTTGCGGTCAAACCAGGCCGGTAAGACAATCAGTTTTTCGCCGATGGTCAAAGGTTGATAGCGCTCTTTCCAGGCTTCCATCCAATTTTGGTCGGCGATGATGCTGAATTCCAAACCACCCAAAGGGGCAATTTGACCCAAATGCCAAACGGCTTCTTCCAAGCGATGGCGGTTTTGCTCCAGGTTTTCGTCCATAGGCAAATAGGCAACCACTTGTGTATCACCGGTTGGTTTTTCTTCATAGTCTTCGCGGTCAAAACTGGTCAGGCTGTTAATTAAAACGCCGTTTGGGGCATAACGGGCGAATACTTCAGCGACAGCTTCAGCCAATTCTCCAGAACAAATCAATGAGGCTTCAAGCCAATTGTTAATCTCAGCCACTGAAAGTATCCTTCAACTTTTCAAAGAAAGAGCGCTCTTGAATATTAATATCGGTTCCCATGGTTTTGCCCAAAGCGGTCAGAAGTTCTTCTTGTTCTTTGGTGAGACTAGTGGGAATGGCGACACTGACGGTTACCATTTCGTTACCGCGATCTTTGCTGTTGAGTATGGGGACGCCTTTTTCTTTCAATTTGAAAGTGCGTCCGGGTTGAGTGCCGGGTGGGATGCGCAATTTGACATCGCCATCGACAGTCGGAACGGTGATTTCATCGCCCAGAGCGGCTTGCGCCATGTTGATGTTCAGGTCCAGCAAGATGTCGTTACCGGATCTTTTGAAAAATTTATGCGGTGCAATGTCTATTTCGAGGTAATAGTTTCCGTGAGGCCCGCCATTTGTGCCGGGTTCGCCTTCGCCAACCATCCGAATCTGATTTCCATTGTCAACACCGGCTGGGATTTTGACTTTTAGCTTACGGGTCATGCGTTCCAAACCGCTTCCGCGACAATTTCGGCAAGGGCTTTCAATCATTTTTCCGCGACCGCCACAAGTGGGGCAGGTGCCGACCTGAACCATCGAGCCGAGGAATGTTTGTTGCACCTGGCGAACTTCGCCGCTGCCATTACAGGTTTTACAGGTGATCGGTTGAGTACCCGGTTCGGCACCGCTGCCACTACAGACGGAACAGCGTTCGTTGCGGGTGACCTCAACTTCTTTTTCAACGCCAAAGATGGCTTCTTCAAAGCTCAAGCGAACGCGACCGCTTACATCAGCGCCACGTCTTGCTGCGTTTCTTTGACTGCGACCTCTTGAAGCACCGCCAAAACCACCCATTCCGCCAAAGCCAAAGAGGGTTTCAAAGAGGTCGGAAAGGTCCATGTCGCCATAATTGGGCATGCCTTGGGTGTTGACACCCGAAAAGCCATAGCGATCATAAGAAGCACGCTTTTCAGTATCGCTAAGGACACCGTAAGCTTCGTTGATTTCCTTGAACTTTTCTTCGGCATCTTCTGCTTTGTTGACGTCCGGATGGTATTTCCGGGCAAGGTCGCGAAAGGCCTTTTTTATATCGTCCTGGCTGGCGTCGCGGGGAACGCCGAGGGTTTCGTAATAATCTCGTTTATCTGGCATAAAATCTCAATCAATTTAGTTCTT
>JAGOIM010000014.1 GCA_017995665.1 Anaerolineaceae bacterium
TCGGTTCGGTTGGACGCTTTGACGAAGGAATGACAGCCGGCAAGGGCTTTATTGGTCTGGCGGCGATGATTTTTGGCAACTGGATGCCAATCGGCTCGCTGGGAGCAGGTTTGCTCTTTGGCTTTGCCGATGCAATTGGCTCAAAACTTTCGCTTTTGGGCTCGTCCATCCCACCTCAGTTTATGGCAATGGCACCCTATCTGATTACCATGATCGTTCTAGCCGGCTTTATCGGCAAGGGCCAGGCCCCCGCCGCCGAAGGCGAACCATACGAGAAAGAATAGCAGTTAGGGGTTAGGGGACAGGGGACAGTACAC
Organism: Anaerolineaceae bacterium; assembly: GCA_017995665.1. Taxonomy (GTDB): domain Bacteria; phylum Chloroflexota; class Anaerolineae; order Anaerolineales; family Anaerolineaceae; genus Mesolinea. The sequence continues at coordinate 318 of JAGOIM010000014.1, forward strand.
AGTTAGCAGTATACAGTTTGCAGCAAAAAATATATTTTAGCCGTTGTCATTTTTGATAACGGCTATTTTTAATCTAACTGCCAACTATTTACTGTTAACTGCCAGCTGCATACTGTTTCCTCGCCCTGCTCCCCGCTTCCCGTTTCCCGCTTCCCGTCCAATATAGTAAAATCCTAATTGATTAAATACTTAAAGTTGGAGAACGCATGGACACTATCGTTGTCAACCACATTTCGAAAAGCTTCGGTGAATTAAAGGCTGTCAAAGACATCTTTTTTGAAGTTCGCCCGGGTGAAATTTTTGGTTTGCTTGGACCAAATGGCTCCGGTAAAACCACTACTATACGCATTATTTTAGACATCTACCAGCCTGATTCAGGCAGCATTTCCATTCTCAATGGACCGATGACCGAAGAAAAATTGAACAACATCGGTTACCTGCCCGAAGAACGCGGGCTTTATCAAGAGGTTGAGATTGAAAAAAACCTGACTTATTTAGCAAGTCTCAAAGGTCTCACGAAAGAACAAATTGATGAGCGCCTCCCCAAATGGTTAGAACGATTTGATTTGACCGAACACAAAAAGAAAAAGAGCAAAGAGCTAAGCAAGGGTATGCAGCAAAAGGCGCAACTGATTGCCACCTTGATTCACGAACCCGAAGTTATCATCATCGACGAGCCCTTCTCTGCCCTCGACCCGGTCAACACCCAACTGGTCAAAGATTTGCTGATCGAGTTGCGCAATCAGGGCAAAACCATCATCATGTGTACCCACCAAATGAATCAGGTAGAGCAGCTTTGTGATCGCCTGGTATTGGTTGACGAAGGAAAAGTTTTGCTTTCGGGTACGCTCAAAGAAGTCCGCGAACGTTTTTCGTCCAATCAAGTTTTGCTCCAAATTGAAGGTGACATACCCGCCACCCTCTCGGGGATTGAAAACACTGAGAAACAAGGGCTCTATCTGCGCCTCTCGCTCAAAGATGGCACGGACCCGCAAGAACTCTTGAAACACTTGATTGAAAACGGCGTGAAAGTTGACTCTTTTGAAATCGCTACGCCGACTTTAGATGAAATCTTCATATCGGTAGTTAAGCAAGGCAAAAACGGCTATGAAGAAGATAATTAACGTTTCAAAGTACGAATATCTTCATCATGTCAGTAAACCTCGCTTTTGGCTGATGCTTTTTGGTGTGCCTTTGGCTATGCTGGCTATTTTTGCCGTTAGTTTTCTCTTCACTTTTTTGTCTTTTGACCAATCTCCGGTTGCTTATATTGACCGGGCAAATCTCATCAGCCAACCTCAGACCTTGCCGGAAAGTCAAAATCTTTTCAGCATCACTATTCCGCTTTTAGCCTATCAGGATGAAGCCAAAGCGCGGGCTGATGTCGAAAATGGCACACTGCAAGGATATTTTGTCATTCCAAGCGATTTTCTATCAAACTACACCATCAACCTTTTTGCCAACAAACAAGTTGATTCAGATGTGACTTCGGAAATAAGAAGCTTTATCCATGAGAATCTATTGCTTCGGACAAATATTGAACACCTGAACCGCATCGAAGCCGGAAGTGTCATCAGCCTCCAATCTCTTGATGGGAGTGAGCTTTCCGACGGAAACGGTATGGGACGCATTTTAGTGCCAATTTTGATTAGCGTGCTCTACTTTATCCTGGTAAGAAGTGGCAGCGGTTATCTTTTGCAATCTCTGGTCGAGGAAAAGCAAAACCGCACCATGGAAATCATGATTACATCCATGACCCCGAAACAATTAATGCTTGGGAAAATAATCGGCAATTTAGGTCTCGGTTTTACCCAAATTGCTGTTTGGCTCGTTTTGGGTGGCTTAGCCATCTTCCTGTTTAGAGACCGGCTTGCTTTCCTGGGCAACCTCACCCTCTCCGGCAGCTACCTGGCAATTAGCATTTTGACTATGGTGCTTTCTTTTATCGTCGTGGCTGGTTTGTTCGCCATTATCGGGGCGACTATGAGCAGCATGGAAGAAGGCAATTCCATCTCCGGTTTGATTATCCTCCCCATGATGATGCCCTTTTATTTCGTGTCTACCTACTTCAGCAATCCAAACGGTTTAATTCCGCGTATATTGAGTTACATCCCCATTAGCGCACCGCTTTCCTTAAGCCTGCGAATGACTTTCACTACGGTTCCGACTTGGGAAATTCTCTTGATTTTTGCAATTTTGCTTGTTTCAATCGTTTTGGTTTTCTGGATTTCGGGAAAAGCCTTTAGACGAGGTTTGCTGGAATACAACAAACGTCTCAATCTGCGCGACATTTTCGCTAAGGAGGTGAAATAATGGCTAAACTTCGGCAAATTTTCAAATTTGAATTTCTAAACACCGTCACAAAGCGCTCTTTCATCCTCTCGGTGATTCTGGTGCCGCTAATTCCGGCAATCTTACTTTTCGCCTTGAATTTTCTTAACCAAAATGACGACTCTCCCTCGCTTACCGAAGTTTTTACCAGCGAAGTTGCCAATCCCTTGCCTGTGGGTGTTGTCGATCAGAGCGGGCTCATCAAAGATTATCCGGACTGGCTCACCCAGGGCAACTTGCTGCCGATTGCCGATGAAGCGACTGCCCGAGAGCAAACAGCTGATAATCTTTTGGAAGGTTTTTACATCGTTTCGGCCGATTATTTGGAAAGTGGCAAAGTTACATTCATAAAACCGGAAATCAACATGATTACCGAGCTTGTTCAGCAAGGCGCTTTGGACGACCTGATTAATTTCAACCTGATGGGCAGCGATCAGGACCTTTTCCTCCGCTATACGAACCCGTTCAATTACACTTTTGAGTATATTGACGAAGCAAATGCCGATACGCGCGACCAGGATGACCCCTCAACCTTCTTTGCACCATATGCAATCATCATGCTTTTTTACATGTTGATTGTATTGAGTTCGAGTTTTATGCTGACGGCGGTCGGAAAAGATAAGGATAATAAAACCATTGAAGTTTTACTCACTTCGGCCAAACCGCTCGAATTGTTCGTCGGCAAACTATTAGCTTTTGCTGCTTCCAGTTTGCTTCAATTCGTCGCCTGGGGAGCTGCCGCAGCTATTATTATGAACTTCGGCGGAAACTCCCTCAGCTTCTTGCAAGGTATGCAAATGCCTACTCGGGTTTTCGCTTTCGGGGTTCCCTATTTCCTCCTTGCTTACTTCCTTTATGGCAGTCTGATGGCCGGTTTGGGTGCTCTTGCTCCTAACATGCGCGAGGGAAACCAGGCATCGTTCATTTTGATGATGCCCATGTTATTCAGCATCATGGCTATGCAACAAATCATTCAAAACCCAAATGGCGGTCTCAGTCTCTTCTTAAGCCTCTTTCCACCCACATCTTCGGTGATCATGATGGCTCGCCTCTCGATTGATGCTGTCCCGTTTTGGCAAATCGCCCTGTCGCTTCTGCTCTTGATTGCGACAGTCTGGTTCGTCATCAGAGCAGTGGCAAATATGTTTAGCTCTCAAACCCTCATCAGTGGTGAAAAGTTTGAGACAAAGAAGTTTTTTAGAATGTTCCTCTCGAGGAAATAAGCATTCCGGAAGACAAAATTTTCAATAAAATCAAGTGTAGATACCGTCTTGGGTGTCAAGGGTTTTTGGCCCTAATTTGTGCATAATTAGGGTCAAAAACCCTCGATTTTCAAGACGGTATCTACGCAAAAAAACCACCGTAAAGGTGGTTTTCAGGGTACTAAAAATACCAGACCGCTACGTGCCTTTTGGCTTATGCTATTTCCCGACAAAACCCGGAGCGGTGATTACTTGAATCTTACACAACCTGCGGTCGGCCATGCGGCTGAAAAGGCGCGGGTCCAATTCGTCAGCCAGGAAGGACGAGGTGATCACTGTTGGCAATTCGGCGTTATAGCGATAATTGAACAGTTGGTAGAGCTTTTCGCGTACCCAGGGTGTGGCGGATTGTGTGCCGAGGTCGTCCAAAATCAGAAGTTTTGCCGTCCGCACTTCGGAAAAGCGTTTGTCCAAACTTGAGCCGCTGTTTGGGTTAAAGGCTGCCCGCAGATAATCCAACAAGTCGGGAACCACGATAAAAAGAGGCGGTTCGCCCTTTGCTGATTGATAATTTCCAATGGCGGCTGCCAGATGAGTTTTGCCGGAGCCATAGGTGCCATGAAAACTCAGCCAGCCTTTGGGATTCTCGGCAAAGCTGTGTGCCGTTTCGAAGGCATCTTTCAGCGATTTAATATCTTCTTTGCGCAAACCTTCATCTCGGCGAATACTGAAGGTGCCGAAGGTTTGCTTGGAGTGTAAATGCAGGCTGGAAAGCTCGGGATGTCCAAATTCGTCTGTCGGGTTGCGATAATCGGGGGCGAGGATATGGACATGCATAACCAAATCGGGGTCAAGCAAGCGTGAATGGATTCGTCCGTCAAAATCGCTTAATTCTTGATTCGTGGTTATGACGGTTGGCAGGCGGTTGATATAGCGAGAATTAATCAGCTGGAATAATTTTTCTTCTGCCCAGGCGGTTGAACTTTGTGTACCAAAATCGTCCATCACGAGCAGCGGCGCGTTTCGGATTTCGTTAAAACGCTCTTCGTAGCTACTGTTGCCACTCAAGCTATATGAGGAGCGCAACCAATCGAGCAGGTCAGGCACAGTCAAAAATATGGTCGGCATGCCCATCGCAACGGCTTCATTTGCAATTGCAGCAGCAAGATGTGTTTTTCCGGAGCCATAATTACCAGTCAGCAAGAGCCATCCGCGCTGTAAACCGGCGAAGTTTTGGGCGGAATTATAGGCTTGTTCCAAGGAATTTGCCTGGACTTCACCCAAACCGACACGACCGCGAGGTTGGAAATTTTGGAAGGTCAAGTTGGCAAGCGAACCTAAATTGCTCAATGCAAAAAGATGCTGCTGTTGCAGTGCTTGCACGGTTTTCAAGCGGCAGGTGCAAATTTCGCTTTTGCCAAAGCGCGGATCACCTATAGGCACATCGTAACCGACAAAGCCAAGCCCATGACAGATTGGACATTCCGGATCTCCGGGCCCATAAATTTCAATCCCGTTTTCGGGATCATCATCATTTGGGATGTTGCTTTTGTTGGTCGAGCCAGGCATTCCTAAATTTGTCGGGATTTGCATCAGCTTTCTCATTTGTCTTTTTGCGTCCTTTTTCTTGCCAATTGCGCAGAATCGCCTGCACATAGCGCCAGTTGCGCACATTATAATCCACCGCTTCTTTCATGGCATCTTCGAGCCATTCTATCGGGTAGATTTCCAAATCTGCTTTGATTGTTTCGGCAATCATCGGGTTCAGTGCCCCAAAATTGCTTTCGTAAAGTTTGAAAATATTTGGTTTTTCCGCTTCGGCTAAAACGCTCGCCAGGCGAAGTTCGCCGATTGCTTCGGGGTTTTCAAGCAGTTTTTGATAAATTTCTCTGCCCTTTGTTGTCCCGGGAATCAAAAACAAGTTTTGTGGATTTTCAGCTTCCTTGACAGCGAAGAGCAAATTGCTTTCCTGCAATTCGGTCAGGGCTATTTCGAAAACACGCTGGTCCTGAAACTTTTCCGGCAAATCAAGCCGAAGGTCAAAAGCCAAAATCAAATCCGTTTGCGATTCCTGCCGACTGATATGTTGGAAAACTGCCAACAAAACCAGAATTGCATCCGGGCTCAAATCCTGAATACAGTCCAGAAAGTTTAGCGGCAGTGAAACCGGCAGGGATTTATCGGAAAAAGGGCTTTGTTCCATCAGAGAAAAACTCACTCCACAAAAGCTCTGTCTGTGAATTGCGCTAATTCTTCCAAAAAGATCACTTCCACACCCGAATGGACAGGTCCATGACGATGTTTGGCAATCGAAATTTTGGCGATGTTGTGATAGGGGCTTTCTTTGTCATCCATGTGGGGGCGGTTGATAAACATGACGATATCAGCATCTTGTTCGAGCGAACCGGATTCGCGCAAGTCAGACAGAATCGGGGTTTTATCATTTCTGGTTTCAACGGCACGAGAAAGCTGTGCCGCAGCAATTACCGGCACTTCCAGCTCGCGCGCTAAAATTTTCAGCTGTCTGGAAATGTAAGAAACTTCCTGAACGCGATTCTCAGAGCGTCTGTCGCCGGACATCAGCTGCAAATAGTCGATAATTACCAAATCGAGAGTGTGTTCATCTTTTAACCGGCGGCATTTTGCGCTTAATTGAAGCGGGGTAATGCCGGGAGTATCGTCGATGAAGATGTTGACATTTTCAAATTTTGTGATGGAAGACATCAGTTTGTCCGCCTCAGCACCGCTAAATTTTCCGGTGCGCAATTTTTGTGAATCAATCCCGGTTTCTTGCGAAAGCATCCTTTGCAAAAGCTGATCGGCTGACATTTCCAGCGAAAACATAGCAACATTTCGCCGCAAAGCCATCCCGACATTTTTGGCGATACCGGTCAGGAAGCCGGTTTTACCCATACCGGGACGACCGGCTATGATGATAAAATCCGATTTATGTAAACCCTGCAAAACTTTGTCAACATCTTTCAAACCAGTTTTTAAGCCACCAATTTCAGCGTCATCCTGGTTGTTTTCAGAGATTTTTTCCAGATACTCACTGGCGACCTCCCCAATTGGGATTAGATCGCGCTTAAAGCGGTTTTGACTGACGTTATAAATCGAACTTGTTGCCTTATCCAGCACAACATCCAGGTCAGTACCTTTGTGATAAGCCAGTGAAGCGATATCAGTTGCAGCACTGACCAAACGACGGCGAGTATTAAGTTCGCTAATCGTTCGGGCATAGGAAACGGCATGCATTGAGGAGGGAACGCGATTGCTGATCTGTAGCAGGTAGTCTAAACCGCCGACATCCTCAAGATGACCTTTGGCTTCCAAAACTTCTTTAACAGTCAGGACGTCAATATAGTGCTTTTCCTGGTCAAGGGTTAAAAAGGCTTCCCAAATATATTGATGGCGGGGTTGATAAAAATCGCTTGCTTCAAGGAAAGAAAGCACATCAACGAGCACATCAGGATTAATCAGGATAGAACCTATCAGGGCTTCTTCGAGATCACGGTCATGAAGCTTGTTCTCGCTGATTGAGATGTTCTCGTCAGATTGTTCGTAATAATCTTCCACTCTTTTTCCTTTTATTCCATATAAATTTATTGGTCGCTGCCTTTTTCAGACTCATCGGGCATATTATTTAAAAAATCATCGAAAAGCGAAGTATCACCGAGATCCTGGTTTTCATCCATTTCTTCATCCGGACTTACTGCCAGAGACTCTTCTGGAAAATCTTCGGGTCGGATGGCGACTTCTTCCAAAATATCTTCGTCTACAAATATCGGCACCCCACTTCTAACGACCAAAGCGAGCGCATCGGAAGGGCGACAGTCGATATAGAGGATTTTGTCTGTTTCGACAACCAAGTTTGCAAAGTAAGTACCACTGACCAAGCTGGTGATTTCTATGCGCAAGAGTTTAGCATCCAATTGTTCCATTAGTTTCAGAAACAAATCATGCGTAAGCGGACGCGCAATCGCGATGTTTTGCAAAGCGATTGTGATGGATTCGGCTTCAAAAATGCCAATCCACACCGGTAAATAGCGTTCGCTGTTTTTATCTTTTAAAACGATAATTCGATCCTGATTGGTAAGACTGACTCTGACGCTGTCAATCTGACATTCGATCATTTTTCCCATAATTCACCAATAAATCCTTGATTTGCTGTGCTTTCAATTCTAACATGATTAAAGCCCGGTTGCGAAATTTGGATAATCAGGCAGCAATTTCACTGTTCCTGGACAGCTTCTTTTTTCGTTGCATTTTGCCCTGCCCATCCTCTTGATTTTTTCCTCCAAATATGTTAATATGAATATATGAACATGCTCTCATATGTTATTAAAGAAAGATGTGATTAATATGACCGATAAAGAAACTCTTGACCTCGAAACCGCAGACCTGGTTGCCATGACCTTCAAAGGACTGGCAGACAGCAGCCGCCTTCGTTTGCTCGCTATTCTTCTTGAAGGCGAGACTTGCGTTTCCTGCCTGTCCGAAGAAAGCGGGCTGAGTCAGAGCGCAGTTTCACATCAATTGCGTGTTCTGCGCAACCTGCGTTTTGTTTCTTCGCGCAGAGCTGGAAAAAATATATTATATAAGATTGATGACGAACATATCGAAGGGCTTTATCGCCTTGCCCTCGAACACAGCCGTCACCTAAACAAAAAGAGTGAAAAATGACCAAACAAATGCTTCGCCCAAACCCAATATCAGAAAACCAGGATTCCAAAGATAAAGTGTGTACCTCTTGCGATTCCGGCGGACCGATTAAAATTGACCCACAAGCTAAACGTAAAAACGACAGCTCGCTCAGCTTTAGTGGCTTCTTTAAATCCTTTTGGCAAACCGAACACTTGAACATCATCCTCACCGGAATGGCTCTTTTAGTGCTCTCACTTTTTGTTGACCGGATTGGTTTGCAGCAGCCTTGGATTATGATTATCCAGCTTTTCTTACTGCCGATTGCCGGCTGGGCGGTTTTTAGCGACGGTTTTCGGACTCTCTTCACAAAGCACCGCTTCAATATGAATACGCTGATGTCTGTTGCCGCAATTGGAGCCGTTGTTTTGGGAGAGCCCCATGAAGCAATTATCATGCTCTTGCTTTTCACGATTTCTGAAGCCCTCGAAGATTACATCAACGACAATGCCCGTGAAATTTTGATGGAATTTGCGGATCTGGCACCGAAATCAGCCATCCTTCTCACACCGGATGGTGAAGAACAAGTCAGCGTTGACAGCCTGCAACCGGGTGATTTAATTATCATCCGGCCGGCTGACCGCATTCCGATGGATGGCGAAATCGTCCTCGGAAGCAGTGCTGTAAACCAGGCTCCGATCACCGGCGAAAGCAAATTGATCGAAAAAACAAGCGGTGATGAAGTGCTCTCCGGTAGTATTAATGGTCAGGGGGCTTTGCAAGTTCGGGTTACTAAACGTGCCGAGGATAATACAATCAGTCGTATTATCCGCCTGGTAACTGAAGCTCAGGAAAATAAGGCCGAGCAAGTAAAGTTTATCGACCGCTTTGCCTCCGTTTATACGCCGATTGTCTTTGCTGCCGCACTTTTGGTTGTTTTCATTCCAACCGTCATTTTTAAACAGCCTTTTTGGAATGTGGGCGAAAGCTACGGCTGGTTGCATCGTTCACTCTCACTTTTGATGGTTGGTTGCCCCTGTGCTTTGGTAATCAGCACACCAATAACAATGATTAGCGGTTTAACCCGGGCAGCTAAAGCCGGTGTGGTCTTCAAAGGCGGAATTTACCTCGAAGGGCTTTCCAATGCCAAAGTGATTGCTTTTGATAAAACCGGCACGCTCACCCGTGGAGAACCGGTTGTAAGCCAGGTTTTGGCGGTGGATTGCGAAGGCGATGACCATTGCGAACCTTGTAATGATTTAGTCGCTCTGACCAGTGCCCTTGAAGCTCACAGCAGTCATCCTTTGGCGACCTCGGTTATCGAAGAAGCGAATCGTCGCGGAGTTGCCAACCGCTATCCGGCTGCTGAGAATTTGCATGTGATTGAAGGCAAGGGGCAAAGTGGTATCGTCAACGGTAAATTGAGCACGGTCGGCAGTCTTCCCCTCTTTACAGCTGAACATAAGACCCCTGAAACGATTGTCAATAAAGTGCATGAGGCTGAAAACCATGGAATGAGCACGATGCTGGTTTGCGACGGCGACCGTGTTCGCGGCTTTTTGGCTGTCGAAGACGCTGTTCGTCCGGACATTGCCAGAATGATTAGCGAAATAAAAGCCGAAAATGTTCGTCCGGTAATGCTCACCGGTGATAATGAAAGCGTAGCGAATAAAGTGGCCCGTGAAGTCGGAATTGACGAAGTTCATGCCGCCCTTCTGCCGGAAGAAAAATTAGCATGGCTGACTAAATTGAAAGAAAAATATGGGAATGTCGTTATGGCCGGGGACGGGATTAACGATTCACCCGCTTTAGCCCGCGCAGACGTCGGAATTGCCATGGGTGGTGCCGGCAACGCTCAAGTCTTGGAAACGGCTGACGTTGTGCTTTTGAATGACGACCTCGAAAAGTTACCCTTCGCCATTCGGCTGTCAAAATTTGTTAACGCCTTGGTTCGCCAAAACGTGATTATCAGCCTGGGCGTGAAACTATTGGTCGCGGTTATCGCTCTCTTTGGATGGACACCGCTTTGGGTTGCAGTTTTGGCAGATGTTGGCATTTCATTGCTTGTAACCCTAAACGGAACGAGGGCTTTGCGCTTTGAGACGAAAACAACGCTCAATCAAGCCTAAATTCTAAATCCCATTCGCCATCGGCAACATTTTCGGGACGGGAAATTCTGGAGACAAAAGTAATCCAGGATTTCCCTGGTTTTAAGCTGTAATCTTTTCCATGGGCATAAAACTTGAGCGGTTCGGTGGCTGAATCCGAACCCCAGGTGCCAAAAGTTAGTTTGCCTTCCCTCAAAAGAATTGCCCTTTGATTGGTATCGCCTTCCCGCATATTGATGTCGTAGCTTGTGGCATTATATTCAATATAATCCGCAGCTAAAAAGAGGATGTTGTCGAATTCAATCGCTTTTCCGGAAGAGTCAAAAGACGGAGCGAGAACCAATTGATTGTTTTCATCCACAACTTCCTGCCAGAGCTCATATTTTTGCGAGTTCGGGTTATAGCGCCAATCCATCACCGAGAAATCGGCATAAAGGTAACTAAAACGTGTCGCTTCTTCATCCCAATCTGTAAAATTAGCTGAAAATGGAGAGAGTGAAAGTCTAAACAAATCAGCTTTGAAACGCTGATCCCTGATAATTTCCTGAATTGCCGGAATATTGACAAAAGTTTGCCCACCGACGGCCAGCGGATCCGTGCAAATGCCCGGACAGGATGTATAGCCCTGGTAAAAAACCTGATCGGGGAGCGTGTTGTTATAAACCCCTTGCACAAGCGTGTCGACAGTTGAAACCACCAGATTCGACTGGTAATGGCGAGTAAGGCGGGCATCGATAAGCGCACCGGGACCTAAAGGCCCAACCCTGTCGGCTTCGTTGCCATAATAGAGCGCTAAAAGTTGATTGGTTTGATGACCGCTGTAATATTCGAAAACCACATCCGCCTGATTGATGTTTGAAAGCGGGCGTTGATCGCGGGGCCAATTGATTAATTTCACCAAAAGCGGCTTTCGATAAAAAATATCTTCGCCCGGATTAACGCCATCGGTTTCAAGGAGAGCTCGACTGATTCCGGTGAAGGGATTTAAGAAATAAGATGTCGTCGGTTTTTGACTAAACAAAGGGGTAGCAGTTGCTATTTCCCAGGGAGTCGCTGACGGTTGGGGAGTGGGGGTCGCGTGAATAGCGATTTGAGTTGCTTCAAGCTCGCCTGAAAAAGTGGTTGGGCTTCTTTGAAGTGTTACTACAGGCGTCAGAAGGGGTGCCTGATTGAAAGATTCTCTGGTGAAAAAAAGGATAAACAAGATTATCAGCAAAACAACAAGCCCCATTAACCACTTTTTGAATGAACCCGTTCTTTCCTTTTTCATCAGAATGATTTTATCATGAGAGGAAGATGGAAAATTTAACGATAACTTCAGGTAGAATTTTTCAATTTACACCGTGGTTTATTTAACGACTAGAATTTTTGACCACTTATGAATTTCCCTTGCAAAATCTAATAGCTTCCGTTATAATCTTGTTTCCTTGGGCGGTTAGCTCAGTTGGTTAGAGCGTTGCGTTGACATCGCAAAGGTCGTAGGTTCGAGTCCTATACCACCCATCAAAAAACATCCTCAAATTGGGGATGTTTTTTTGTTAAACTTCCAGCATCACTTATCCAATGCAATCCTGTAGATTTTCCAATCTTAAAGCAATCCAATATTATCATAAACCTTTATAATTGGACTAATCGATAAAACGCGGAGGAGCAGCATGGAATTAGATATTTACGGAAAAATTGAGCGGTTTTCAGATTTGGGCTTTGGGATTGATGCCGCAAATGCTGACAAAAAAGCCTTGATCGAGAGCGTTATTCCTGACGACATCAAACAAAAAATCGCCGAAATCGAAGCGGAATTTGACGATAAGATTGAACAACTAACTCAGGAAAGGTCAGATCTTGAGGAAGAAATCAGGCAAGATGTCCTGAATAACGGACGTTCAATTAAAGGCACTTTCCATTCTTTTTCTTTCACAAAAGGCCGCACAAGCTGGGACTCGAAGATGCTAAACGGACTTGCCGAAACTCATCCCGAGCTGAACGCCGCCCGAAAAGTTGGCGAGCCATCTGTGAGCATACGAAAAGCGTAATGCAGGGAGCAGGGAGCAGGTAACGGGAAACGGGGAGCAGAGGGAAGTATTCAGTTTTTAGCATATAGTGTGCAGTTTACAGTAAGTGGTGTTTATTTGATTTTCGACAAGTTTCAGGTACAGCAAATATTATTTTTTGCTCCCTGCTACCTGATTCCTGCTCCCCGTTTCCCGTTCCAGCGCCATTTCATTAATTGCTGATACATCGATTCAGCACCGACTATATCTCCATCCATAGTCAAATCAACCGGATGAATCAGGAATGGGAAGCTTTGGTCTCCGCCAATTCCGCCATGGTGTCCGCTTTGGTTTTCAAAAGCGGGCATGGTCTTGTTTTCCGGGTCGTAAACTGTTGATACCAACAAATCCGGTGCATTTTGATAGTGACAAAGACGTTTCAACAATGCCGGAGCATTTGCCGAGAAGTTTGCCAAGGGGTTTTCCCCATCAATTTCATCCTTATCCAAATAATAAGCCCCTAATTTTCCCAAAACAATATTACCATCCGTCTCGGAGCGGACAACCACAAAACCGACACCCGGATGATCCAAAATGTTATAAACCAAATTCGGCGTGCGTTCTTGTAGCTCCTCCAAGCTCAAGCGCACTTTAGCATCGGTGAAATAAACCAAACCCGAACAACCGGAAGAAAAAACCGCCAGTTGTTGACGCGAATCATCAGCTGTCAAACTGTCTGAGGAATCCCTTGTCTTAACAAGTTGGTCCGATGCTTTTTTATGATTCGTTCGAAGTAAAATTCGCAACGGTACAAGTTGTTTAATTTTATGTTCGATTTGATTTTGTTCTTCTACCAAAGCTGCTTGCCATTTTTCCCAAGCCTCACTCACCTCAAGGTTGGTAAAAATATCCACCGGATGGGAAACTGCATTGCGCACCAATTTATCGAAGCTAAGCCCCCAGGCATTCTCAAAGGTGCCGCCTGCCGTCTGGCCGTGGTCTGAGAGAAAAACAACTTTGTAAGGACGGGGCGTTTCCTCCAAAGCCCTCAAAATTCTCCCAAAGAAACGATCCATTTCTTCGAGCGTTTGAAATGTCTCGCGTGAATCAACGCCGGTGTAATGAGCGACATCGTCATAGCCGGGAAAAGTCATATAAATTGCTGGCAGACCTCGCAAGACGTCACCAATCACCAAAAAAGTTATGACATCTTGCATAACCTGACAAGTGGCGGCCCGTGTAAAAGCGTAAAAGATATTGCGGGATTTCACCCGGAATTTATCCCCGCGAATGCGTTGAGCAATATTTTGCGCCCATTCCCTCAAAACGCCGTACAAAAATTTGGATAAAAGTCGGCCAAAAATAAATGGATTAAGCAGGTAAACATAAAACCCAGGACCACTCCGCTTACCAATATCAAGAATTGTGCTGACGGTTAGCATCGTTTCGCTGGCATCGCCCGAAAACATATTCCCCCGTGAAGCTCCATCTTTCAACAAACCCTCGTCAGTACTATGCGCCTTTTCAATCTCGAAGGCATCCTTAAAACTGCCCGATCGCATCATCTTCCCATTTTCGCGATCCCACCAGCGGTAAGCCGGAATCTCGCTGTTGCTCCCCAACAAAATGCCTGATTGAATGGCACCGGTTTGAGATGAATAATCCGTTTCCCAGCCTTCAAGTTTGAATTTTCCACTATCCAACAGCTTTTTGACGGTTGGCAAACTGCCCCGTTTTATTGCTTCGCGCATCATTCTTCCGCTCAAACCGTCAATTTCGATAAAAAGTATCCCCGGTTCATCTGATTCCTGAATCGCAGCTTTTTTACCAATAATATGTTTAATGGTTTTCAGATTAAACTCATCATCGATGTCATAGGCAAAATAAATGCCCAAAAGTGTGTTCACACCAACCAAGACTAAGAGAAGGATTATGCCGCTGTTAAAATCTGCAATATCAATTCCAGGGATAAAATTGGCAGTTCCATAGAGTAAACCGCCAACTAAAATTGCAGAGAGCAAAGGGAAAAGCCAATAAGGCAGACGAGTCAAAACAACCATAAAGAGCCAGTAATAGACAACAATAACCAAAGCACAGGCAACCATTAAGGCCAAAGCCCCACCCAGTGATTGAATTTGCACCCCTTTCAACCAGCGGCCCAATATAAACAGTGTCAAAACATTGAGAACAAAGACAACTATCGCCGACCATAATCTCGATTTTTTGAGAGAGCTGGATGGGGTCTTATCCTGATTATTCAGTTGGTTATCTGTCTGATTTTTCACTTGGCTTTTGCTCTTTCAGTTTGTTTTCACTAATAATACACGCAATTTTCAAACCAGGCAAAAAGATGTGAAGAGTAGGACCTGAGTTTCTCATTTTGCTGAAATAATCTGATTTCAACGAGGAAAAGAAATGTTTTCAGGGCACTAAATTGAGAAACTCAGGGGAGACAACCCCGGCGCCATGAGCGTTGAAGATTTCAACGCCTTAGCATTGGGCGAGATTGAAAAGAAAATTTAGGTTTGGATAACTCCTGACTTAACTGTAGGCCGGATTCTGTTTTTGAATCCGGCTTAATAATTTGCCAGGATCTTGCCGGCTTGAAAAGCACAAGCCGGCCTACGATAAATTTTTTGCTGGCTTGAAACGCGCAAGATTGCTTACGACCTGAGTTTCTCATTTTGCTGAAACAATCT
>JAGOIM010000131.1 GCA_017995665.1 Anaerolineaceae bacterium
TTGAAGATATTTGGGAGTGGCGGAGCGGATTATGTAAACCAACTCAATCGACTGGCTAATGGCGATAGCAGAATAGAATTTGCCGGGGCATTTCACAGCTCGCAGCTGCCTCAGGTTTTTGCGTCAATGGATGTTTTGATTATTCCCTCCATCTGGTATGAAAATTATCCTTTTACGATTGTGGAATCTTTAGCAAGTGAAGTGCCGGTGATTGCTTCTGATTTGGGAGGTATGAAAGAAAGGGTAATAAACGAATTTAATGGTTTCACTTTTTCTCCCGGCGATTCGGCTGCTCTGGCTGAGGTTATGCAAAAAATTGTCGACAATCCGGAATTATTGAATCCATTAAAAGAAAACATACGGATCAAACAAGTTATCCCTACGGTGGAGCAAGAGATGTATACATATTGGCAAAAGTACAATGAGGTTTTGGCTGTATATAAGTAGCGTTGCAGGTAATTGTGCTCCACTCCTCAAGCGAAACAAACAAGCTCTCCAAAACGGAGAGCTTGTTGCTGTTAACAATAATAAATTCTAGATTTTAGGGGCCGGTGACTACCGGGTTACCCTGAGAACGCCATTCGTTCATTCCGCCTGCCATGCTGGTCACCGACTCAAAGCCGGCTTTCAACAAGATATCCCGCCCTTGCGCGCTGCGATTGCCCGAACGGCAAACCACGATGATGTTCTTGTCTTTCGGTAATTCGCTTGCTCTTTTTTCAAGCTCGCCTAAAGGAATCAAGGTTGCCCAGTCAATATGAAACTCATTCCATTCATCAGGTTCCCGAACATCCAGAAAGTAGTAATCATCCGCGTTTAGCATTGCTACTTCAGCAACGCTCATTTCGCTTGGAAGCGTATTAACAATTTCCGCGCGCTTGTTGTTTTGTTGAATTGCAAAATATCCGCCTGCTGCCACAGCTATCACCAATAAAACCCATAGAAGCCAGGATGGAAGCCCTTTCTTCTTGAGGTCGCTTTTCTTTGTGGAATTTTTAGATTTTGTCATTGTCACTTTCCCAGAACTTTTAATTTTCAACTATTATAAATGAAACACTTGAGCAAATTCAACAGCTTGCATAGAGGTACACTATAATAAGGGCAGAAAAATTATGGACAGACCTTACTTCTCAGTCATTATCCTCTATTGGCGAGCAGCTCAATTTTTGCCGCGAAGTTTGGCATCCTTAAACGCGCAAACTTTTAAGAATTTTGAAATTATTTTGCTCAACAACGGCTCAGATGATGAACCTGACGCTGAGCTTTTGGCACAATATCCAGAGCTCGATCTCCACTTGCTTCACTCTGAAAAGAATCTGGGCTTTGCCGCGGGCAACAACCTGGCTTCCAAACAAGCCAGAGGCGACTATTTGGTTTTATTGAATGCTGATGCTTATCCAAGCTCAGACTGGCTCGAGAAAATGTATCAGGCAAGCCTGGAGCATCCCGGGCATTTCTTTGCTTCAAGACTTGTCCAGGCGAATAACCCCGATTTTTTGGATGGAGAATGGAACGTTTTGCACGCCAGCGGTTTAGCCTGGCGACAAAACCACAACCGATCAATCGCGCTCAGCCAAAAGGAAGCTCGTTATGTCATCAGCGCTTGTGCTGCTGCCGGGGTCTATCCCAAAGCCGCTTTTGATAAAATCGAGGGCTTTGACGAGGACTTTTTCGCTTATATGGAAGACATTGACCTGGACATGCGGCTACAATTAGCCGGATATCCTTGCCTTTATTTACCGGACACGCTCGTCTACCATGTCGGTTCGGGCAGTGCCGGAGTGCGAAGTGAATTTTCAATTTATCATGGCCAACGCAACCTGGTTTGGAACTTCGTTAAGAACATGCCCGGCTTTCTTTTCTGCCTGCTTTTGCCTGTTCATCTCCTCTTCAATCTTGCTTATTTGATTGCCAGCCCACTCATTCCCAACGGGAAAGCTGTCTGGAAGGCGAAATGGGATGCGATTAAAGGCTTGCCCAAAATGTGGCGCAAGCGTCGGGAGGTTCAAGCGAGGCGTAGTGTTCCGATTGGCAGAATAGCCAAACTCTTAAATTGGAACCCATTCTCCCCGCTTTTGAAATTGCTTCCGCGAAAATCAGTCAATACAGAAAAGCCGTAAAACTCAGCCTTCCGATTGAGCCTCTTTCGTATTTTTGTTTTTCGAATCCGGCTCATGGACAACGGGAAGCGAAAAATAGAAGGTCGACCCATGTCCGACTTCGCTTTCTACCCAAATGTGTCCGCCATGTTCTTCGACAATATGCTTACAAATTGAGAGCCCAAGCCCGGTTCCGCCACCGGTTCGCGCTCGATCGGCTTTATAAAAACGCTCAAAAATTCGATTGCGATCGCGTTTGATAATCCCCGTACCATCATCGCGAACCGAAAAAAGCACTTTTGGCCCCGCTATTTGGGCAGTCAGGTGAATATGCCCTCCCTCAGGAGTGAATTTAATTGCATTTTGAATCAGATTAATAAAAACCTGGGAAACTCTGCTTGGGTCGGCAAGAATTTTTGGCAAATCATCAGGACAATCAAAACTAAGCTTGATGCCTGCTCGTTCCGCTTGCAAAGTCATCCGATCCACCGCATTGACAATCAGTTCAATCGGTCTTGCCGGTTTATAATAAAAGCTGTATTCACCGGCTTCGATCCGCGAAAGTTCAAGCAATTCATTAATCATTAGCGTGAGGTTGTCTACCTCGCTATCCATACGCGAAACAAACTTCCTGGCAACAAGCGGGTCGTCCAGAGCACCATCCAAAAGCGTTTCGGTAATCGCCTTTAATCCGGCTACGGGTGTACGCAATTCGTGCGAAACGTTTGAGACAAAATCTCTTCTGACGGCATCCAGGTGATAGGTATGGCTGAGGTCTTGAAAAAGCAACATGGAACGACCGGGCAAATCTTCTTCAAGAGAGATGCCTACTGCTTGCATGAATTTTGGTTCTTGTCCAAACTCAAGCGTGATGGTTTCGGGTTTGCCGGTTTTGGTTTTGTTCCAAAGCTCCATTAATTCTTTTTGCTTAATCACTTCAGAAATCGGCTTATTAAGCGCTATTTCACTTTTCACGTTAAAGAAATTCTCAGCCGCTTTGTTGAGCAATTGAACAGAGCCATCTTCATCGGCAATCAAAACCCCGTCGGTCATATTGCTTAATACCACTGAAAGCATATTTTTTTGCTTTTTTAAAGTAGCGATGTAATCTTCGGCTTTGTGAGCGGTTGTTCGAATGGCATCGCCCAGTGCTTTCATTTCAGGCATTTCGCCAACATGTTTTGGGATATATATTTCCCGGAACTTCCCAACGCCCAATTCCTCAACCGCCGCTTTAAGATTTTCCAAGACCCTAAAACGCTCATTTGCATTGTATATATTCACAGCCAGACCGCACATCAGTCCAATAGCTAAGGTGGCTAACAACAATAATAAAAGCGGCTTTACACTTGGCGCTTCACCCACTTCTAAGGCGTGTTGCTGAATTGTGCGAACAATTGGCGGAAAGAGAGCCGCAAAAGCTATCACGCAGACAGCAACAACCAAAAATATAGGCCAAAGAGAGCGAAATTGAAAGCGTAATTTCTGTTGCATTAAAAATGCCTAACCTTCAAACCGATAACCGGTACCTCGCACTGTGATAATTCGGACAGGATTGTCAGGATTTACCTCAATTTTCTTGCGCAACCAGCGAATATGGACATCGAGAGTCCGGGAATCACCCACAAAACCCCAACCCCAAACGCGATCCAAAATCAGTTCGCGGCTGAGAACGCGGCCTCTATGTTGCCCAAGGAAGGTCAGCAAATCGAATTCCCTTGGTTTACAGGGGATAGCTTTGCCATCAACCCGCAATTCACGTCTGCCGAGGTCAATTTCCATATTGCCAAAGGTCATAACCACAAAGGCTTCGTCCTGATTGGCGGCGACCACTTCTTCACGAATCATCCTGACACGGCGCAAGAGAGCTTTTACTCTTGCAATTAACTCCCGCATACTAAACGGTTTGGGGAGATAATCATCTGCGCCAACCTCAAGACCAACCACACGGTCAATTTCATCATCGCGAGCGGTGAGCATCAGGACCGGCATGTTTGATTCCTGCCTAAGGACGCGACAGACTTCAAAACCGTCAATGCCCGGCAGCATAACATCCAAAATTACCAAATCGGGTGGATTTGCGTGCGCTATTTCGAGGGCAGTAAGTCCATCGCCGGCAACGGTAACGAGATAGCCCTCTTTTTCGAGGGAATAGGTCAAAGCTTCTTGAAGAGAAAGCTCATCATCAACAACTAAAATTTTTTCGGCCATACATCCTCCAATGGAAAGGTAAAGTCAAGTTGTTAACAATTGTATCTTATGCCAGCGATTTGTGGGAAAACTTGTG
>JAGOIM010000015.1:0-12672 GCA_017995665.1 Anaerolineaceae bacterium
GCATCTTATGTTGCACCAAATTCACCTCCTCCTTTTGCCGCACAATTTGCAACTGTTTTGGTTGATATCGAAACAGGGCAGGTTACTGTGGAAGATTTGATTATGGTGGTGGATGGCGGCGTGATCATAAACCCGATTGCAGCTTCCGGACAGATTGAAGGTGGCGTTGCCCAGGCATTAGGATATGGTGTCAGCGAAGAGATGGTTTATGACGAACGCGGTATCCCGCGCGAGAGCAATTTCGCGGATTATCACATCTTTAGAGCTGATGAAATGCCAAAAATTGAAGCAATATTTGTCGAAACTTACGAAAAGACAGGTCCTTTTGGCGCGAAAGCGGTAGCCGAAATTCCTTTGGATGGTGCTGCTCCGGCAATTGGAAACGCTGTTTTGGATGCTTGTGGTGCAAGTTTGCTTGACAATCCGGTTACACCGGAAAAGATCTGGCGTGCATTGCAGAAGTGAGGTTAGCATGGAAAAGGGAATCTACCAAAAAAAGTCATCTGACAATATTTACGTAACCGGCCATGTCAATCCTGATACCGATTCGATCGCCTCTGCGATGGGTTATGCCTGGTTGCTTAGAGAGCGTGATGGTTTGGCGACGATTCCCAGCCGTGCCGGCGCAATAAATATGCAAACATCTTTCGTCCTCAAAACTTTGGGCATTGAGGCACCGGTTTTAATGACCGATGCCAGCCCAAGGTTTGAGGGCGTGATGAGACGTTTGGATGTTGTTACGCCCGAAAAATCTTTGAATGAAGCCTGGACGATTCTCAACCGAACCGGTGGCATTGCCCCGGTCGTCAATGAGGATGGGACACCATACGGAATGGTTACGGGTACGAGCGTATTTGAGTTTCTGCGGCGAATTTTGGGTCCGCATCCGCGATTTAAGGATATGACCATTTCTGAAATGCTCGATATCCATTGCCAGGAGGCGGCAACCCGTAACCTGCCAAAGTTCCAACCGCAAACCAGGATTAAAGATGTTTTGAATCGCTTGTTGCGTTTGGAGTTTAATGAGTATTGGGTTGTGGATGAACAAAACCGCTATTTAGGAGTTGTCAGACAACGCGATATCTTACACCCACCAAGAATTAAGGTTGTTTTGGTCGATCATAACGAGCCGCAACAATCGATTGCTTCTTTGGAAGAAAGCGAATTGTTAGAAATATTGGATCATCACCGTTTGGGCAACCAATCGACGAGAAATCCGATAAAATTTACGGTTGATATCGTTGGCAGCACGTCGACCTTAGTAGCCGAACAAATAGCCGAGGCTGGCTTGAGTGCTCCGCCGGAACTGGCAAGCTTATTATTAGCCGGGCTGCTTTCGGATACGCTCATTTTGACTTCACCTACGACCACACCGCGTGATCAGGCGATTGCAACGGTGCTTGAACGATGGTCTTTTGTCGCCGGTTCTCCACTGGAGAATGAATCGATACAGAGTTGGGGAGAGAGCATTATCAATGCCGGTGCAGGCTTATTAACTCAAGATCCGGACTTCATTGTTCGATCTGATATGAAAATATATGAAAATGGCGGTTATAAATTTGCGATTGCGCAGGTTGAGACCACAGATCTATACCAAAGCCAGGAAGCAATTGATAATTTACGAAAAGCTTTAGAAGGGCTTATCAAAGAAAATGGTCTGGACTTTGCAGGCTTGATGGTTACCGATGTGGTTGAGAGTTCAAGTCGCCTGATATTTGTTAAGGCTCCGGCGATTTTTGATGAGCTGCCATACGAACCGCTTCCTGATGGTACCGTTTTGGCTCAGGGTGTGGTTTCGCGTAAGAAGCAATTATTACCGAGTTTATTATCTTTAATAGAGGTTTGATGAAAGAAATTTACGAAAAATTAAATAAGAGTGTGAGCACCGGTCAACCGGTTTGCCTTTGTATTGTGATTGAGACCAAAGGTGCCGTTCCACGCCATGCCGGCAGTAAAATGTTGGTTTATCCTAACGCTTTGACTGTTGGATCAGTAGGAGGCGGTCAGGTTGAAAATGAAACGGTCGATGCCGCCTTACGTGCTTTGAAAACCGGACATCCGGAAATTTTGCGATATACACTTGATGGAAAATCACAAAATTCGGTTGGAATTTGTGGAGGCGATGTGACAGTCTATATTGAGCCACAGGCAGTCAGGCCTATACTTCTTGTGCTTGGCGCAGGGCATGTTGGGCGTTCGGTTGCTAAGTTTGGCCAATTGCTTGACTTCCGGGTTGTTGTTTCGGATGATCGTGCGGAGCTTTGCACCAGTGAACAAATTCCCGGTGATGTTGAATTTTTGCCTATCCCTATGGCAGAAATCCCGGAGCAACTTGATATAAACGAACAAGTTTATATCGTTGGCGTGACTCGTGGCAGTGATGTTGATATTGAAGGACTGCCAACACTGCTGGAGCATACACCGGCTTATTTCGGCATGATTGGTTCACTCAAACGTTGGGGAGCAACCAAGCGCGCGCTATTGGATAAAGGCATTCCTAAAGAGCGGATTGATTTGATAAAATCCCCGATTGGGATTGACATCGAAGCCGAAACACCGGATGAAATCGCAATTAGCATTCTGGCAGAAGTAATAGCTGCCCGAAATAATTAATTTATAAATTTAGGAGGCACATATGTGGAAGAATTACCACATGCCTGAGACAATTGAACAAGTTTTGGAATTGCTGAAAGAGGGAAGCCCTCAAACAAAAATTATGGCAGGGGGAACGGATTTGATGGTTGAAATTCGTGAACACAAATGGCCAAATTTGGAGGATGTAATTGACATCAGCCGTGTTCACGATTTGGATAAGATTTACCAAGGTGAAGATGGTTTGGTTCACATCCAGGCAGGCGTTACGCATAACGACGTTTTGCGCTCGGATTTTTTGAGAACGGTTGCATCTCCCTTATATCAAGCTTGCTACAGGGTTTCGTCACCTCAGCTGCGCAATCGCTCAACCGTGGTTGGCAACCTGGCAACCGCTTCACCGGCAAATGATACGATTACACCGCTAATGGCGATGGGTGCCAGTTTGGTTTTGGTTTCTACTGCTCGTGGAGAACGGACCGTTCGATTAAGCGACTTTTATTTAGGCGTCCGGAAGACGGTTCGCGAAATGGATGAGCTAATTAAAGAGATCGTTTTCAAACCGCTTAAATCCAGCCAAAAAGGGAGTTTTATCAAGCAAGCCCTGCGAAAAACCCAGGCAATTGCGACATTGAATTGCTGTGTTTTGCTTGAAATGGACGGTGAACAGATTGTCGATGCGACCGTCACCATGGGTTCTGTTGCACCAACAATTGTTCATTCACCTGAAGCAGAAAAATATTTGACAGGCAAAAAATTGGATCGGGAAAATGCTAAGATTGCCGGTCAACTGGCTGCTTCAGATTGCCATCCAATCAGCGATATTCGTGGAGGGGCTGACTATCGGGATTATATGATGCAAGTGATTGTGGAAGATGCATTGATTGAGCTTTTCCAAGGTTGTCAAGATAGTAAAGTTCCTCAAAACCCGGTTACTTTAAGCAAAGGCGATGACTGGCAAGCTGTTCCGGGTGGCGAATGGAATCAGGAATTCCTTCAAACAACTGTCAACGGTCAATTCCTTGAACTTGAAGGAAAAACAGAGACGACCCTCCTAAAATACATTCGAGAGCGCATAGGTTATACCGGTTCTAAAGCCGGATGTGAAGAAGGCGAATGTGGAGCTTGTACGATTTATCTGGATGGTCAGGCGGTTGTGAGCTGTTTGGTGCCTGCACCAAGGGCGCATTTAGCTACCATCACAACAGTTGAAGGCCTTTCAGTAAACGGTAAACTTCACCCTGTGCAAGAAGAATTTATTAATCACGGGGCGGTGCAATGTGGTTATTGCACACCCGGTTTTGTAATGGCAGCGGCAAAAATGATGGAAGAAAAAGAGCATCCATCAACCAATGACATCAAAGATGGTATATCCGGAAATCTCTGTCGTTGTACAGGTTATTACAAGATAGTCGAAGCGATTGAAGCCGCATGTCAGGATCGCGGAGGTGAGCAATGAAAGAAGTTGGAAATTCAACCAAAAGAATTGATGCCCATGCGAAAGTAAGTGGGAAGGCAAAATATCCGGGTGATTTTGAATTTGCCAATCAATTGTTTATGAAGGTACTCTTTTCGGAGAGAGTTCATGCCCGAATTCTTTCAATTGACACTTCTGAAGCCGAAGCTTTGGATGGTGTGGTCATGATTTTGACCGCTAAAGACGTGCCGGTTAATGAGTTTGGTTTGTCGGTTTATGATCATCCGGTTTTAAGTGGTCCCGGTTCGGAAAAAGTAGGGGCTGAAATTGTTCGCTTTGAAGGCGATCAGGTGGCGTTGGTCATTGCCGAAACGGAAGAAATAGCTGATAAAGCAAAAAAACTCATCAAAGTTGAGTATGAAGATTTACCAATTGTGCGGACGCTGGCTGAAGCATTGGCTCCTGATGCCCCGATTTTGCACCCAGGCCAGGATTCCAACATTTTTTATCACAATCGTATTCGATTGGGCGATGTTGATGAGGCGTTCAAAAATTGCGATGTAATTGTTGAGGGAGAATATCAGACCCCGGTTCAGGAACATGCTTATCTGCAGCCTGAAGCAGGAGTGGCTTTTTATGACGACGAAGAGCGGATTACGATTGTAACTGCCGGACAATGGACGCATAAAGACCAGGCACAAACAGCTCATGCTCTGGGCTTGCCAAATGATAGAATCCGAATTATCTATCCGGCTATTGGCGGAGCTTTCGGTGGACGTGAAGATATGACGGTTCAAATTATTTTGGGGCTGGCAGCATTGCGTTTGCACGAAAAAGGAATTGACCGGCCGGTGAAAGTTGTATGGTCGCGTGAAGAATCGATGTGGGGTCATGCTAAGCGGCATGCCTACACGATGAAAGCCAAATGGGGTGCGAAAAAGAACGGCAAAATTATTGCCGCAAGTTGTGAAATTTGGGCGAATGGCGGTGCATATTGGTTTACTTCGAACAAGGTTTTGGGGAATGCCACGCTTTTAGCTACCGGGCCTTATGAGATATTGAACGTTTCGACCGATTCCTATTGTGTATATACGAACGATGTGCCTGCCGGTGCTTTCCGCGGTTTTGGCGGACCACAGGCTTGTTTCATGGCTGAATCGCAGATAGATAAGCTGGCGGCTGCCCTTGATATGGACCCGGTAGAACTTCGCTTCAAGAACCTGTTTAAAGAAGGCTCGCTCATATCTTTCGGGACGATTATTCCACCGGGAGTAACGATTCGCGAGGTTACCGAACGCTGTGCGATTGAAGCAGGTTGGAAGAAAACCACTGAAGGCTGGAAACGGCCGATTGCACCGGTGAATGACAATCCGGATATCAAATCGGGCTGGGGTTTGGCTTGCAGTTATAAAAATGTCGGTTTCTCCTATGGGGCACCGGAGAATTGTGGCTGTACAATAATTTTGGAAGGTAATGAGGAGATTGAAGTTGCAAAGCTGTACCATGCCGGGGCTGAAGTCGGACAAGGATCGCATACCGCTTTTGCGCAGATGGCTGCCGAGGCACTGGACGTTCCTTTAAGCAAAATTCAAACTTTCTATTCCGATACGGCTACTTCGCTTGATGCCGGCAGTGTTTCTGCCTCTCGGATGACATTTATGGCTGGGAATTCTATTCTCGGAGCGGCGAAAATTGCTCTTGGAAAATGGGAAGAAGGCAACCGTCCGGCTTATGGATCCTTTGTCTATCGTCCTCCGGCGACAACTCCTTTGGATAAAGTCGATGGGCATTCTTACCCGAATTTTGCTTATGGCTACGTAGCACAGGCTTTTTTGGTTGAGGTCAACACCCGAACCGGCGAAGTTCACATTAAAGAAGTAATCAGCGTTGATGACGTTGGCAGAGCAATTAATCCGCAATTGGTTGAGGGGCAAATTGAAGGTGCGGTTGTTCAGGCAGCCGGTTATACCTTGCTTGAAAACTGGAAGAAAAAGGATGCCAAAGTTTTGACCGATCGTCTTTCTCGATATCTCATTCCGACTGTAAGGGATATTCCCGAAAAGACACGCCCGGTTATTATGGAACTGGCAGACCCGATTGGGCCTTTTGGAGCGAGAGGTGTGGGCGAAATGCCGTATTTACCTTTTGCACCGGGTGTAATCGAAGCGGTCTATCAGGCGACAGGTGTGCGCTTTAAGCAATTCCCGTTGACGGATGAGGCAGTTTTACGTGGTTTGGGAAAATTGCCAGCAGAAGAAGTCGGATTTTGGGATTACGAGTAAATTTGGCTGAGGGAAAAGTTGCCGGCATCATTTTGGCTGCTGGAAAAGCCAGTCGTTTTGGTGAAATAAAGCAGCTCTTACCTTGGCGCGATAAGAACTTGGTGAATACTGTGGTCGAGACAGCCTTTTTGGCCGGTCTTGACCCTCTTGTTGTCGTTTTGGGGGCAAATGCGGAAGCAATCCGGGAAAGTTTGACTGATGAGAGGCTGAGGGTTGTTGTTAATCGTGATTACGAGGATGGGCAAAGCACTTCTCTCAAAGCCGGGATGAAGGCTATTGGGGATGATGTAGAAGGAGCGCTCTTTTTACTTTGCGACCAACCGCAGCTTTCGGTGAATTTGATTCGGGCGGTAGCGGAAGAAGGTTTGCGGAGCGAGAAAGCGGTTACACCAATCATTAACGACCACCGGGCAAACCCGGTTTATTTTCCGAAATCGAGTTTTCCGTTGTTTGAAAAGCTGGCTGGAGACAGCGGTGGCAGACAGATTATCTCCGAAACTCCCCACACAACATTAGTTTGGCTGGACGATTGGATGGCGAAGGATATCGACACGCCTGAGGATTATCAAGCACTAAGAGAGCATTTTGGTTTGACGTAATTTTTTTATTGATTGAAGAAATCAATTTCATTACGATTAAACATTCATTTGGACAACATATTTTTTAATTGATTCATCGATAAAGTATAATTAGGCAAATTGGAAAACTAAGCGCCTGGCTTGCTCACATTTGAGGTAAGTGACGAGGTGGGAGGTTTCTCTTCGAGAGAAGAGACTAACTGAGATTGCTCAGGAAAATCGAAAAATCGGCGGATGCCTCCAGGGTTCACAAAACTCTTTTTCCATGACTAAACAAGATTAGGAGCACTTATGTGTGGAATTGTTGCTTACATCGGCGGACAGAATGCAAGTTCTATCATCGTTGATGGATTAAAAAAACTTGAGTATCGTGGATACGACTCGGCAGGCTTGGCTGTTCTTCAGGATGGAAAAATTGAAGTTCGACGGGTTGCTGGGAAAGTGGAAGCTCTCGAAAATTTGATAAAGGAAAAACCGGTTTACGGCACAACCGGCATCGGGCATACGCGTTGGGCTACGCATGGCGCGCCGAGTGAATTGAACGCGCATCCTCATTTGAGCGCATCCGGAAAGATCGTTTTGGTTCACAACGGCATCGTCGAAAATTATCTTTCTTTGAAAGAGGAACTTGTAGCAGAGGGGATTCAATTTAAATCGGAAACAGATACCGAAACAATTGTTAATCTGATTGAAATTTTTTATGGTCAAACGGAAGACCTTACGACTGCTGTCCAAAAAACGATGGCGATGTTAAAAGGCTCTCATGGCATGGTTGTTATGTCGACGAATGAGCCGGACAAACTCATCGCAGCGCGTCTGGGCAATGCCGGAGGTGTGGCGATTGGGATTGGCGAAGACGAAATGTTTATTGGTAGTGATATTCCGGCGATTGTTTCTCATACGCGCAGGATGGTTTTTTTGGAATCCGGGCAGCTTGCTGTGATAAAACGAGACAGTTTCAAGGTTTCTGATTTGGAAGGGCGGACTGTAAATACTGAAATTCAGGATGTCCCCTGGGATCCGATTTCAGCTGAAAAAGGCAAGTATCGCCATTTCATGCAAAAAGAAATTCACGAACAAGTCAGGGCGTTAACGGATACGTTAAGCGGAAGAATTGATTATGAAAATCATTCAATCATGTTGCCGACTTTGAATTTAGATGAAGCAAAGGCGAAGGAAATCAAAAAAATCATCATAACCGCTTGCGGAACGGCTGCCTATGCGGGCATGGTTGGCAAAAGCCTGATTGAAACAATCGCAAGAATTCCGGTTGAAGTTGTTGTTGCTTCAGAATTTCGCTATGCCGACCCGATAATTGAGCCAGGAACGGTAGTTTTGGCGATTTCTCAATCCGGCGAAACTGCCGACACGCTTGCGGCGATGGAAGAAGCGCGCAGTAAAGGTGCGATATTGTGGTCGATTGTCAACGCGATCGGTTCGCAGGCAATGCGGAGTGCTCATGGTTGTATCTCGATGCAGACAGGCCCTGAAATTGGGGTGGCATCGACAAAAGCCTTTACCGCTCCGATTTTGGATCTTTATATGATGGGGGTTTATCTGGCGGATTTAAGGGGCAGTTTATCTGCAGAAAAGCGAATTGAATTAGTGAAAGACTTGTTGATAATTCCTTCTTTGGTTGAAAAAGCTCTGGAAAGAGAAGAAGAAGTAAAGGAAATAGCCAATAAGTACAAGGATATGAAAAGCGCTTTATATTTGGGGCGGGGTGTGAATATGCCGATTGCTTACGAAGGTGCTTTGAAATTGAAAGAAATATCTTATATTCATGCTGAAGGCTATCCGGCAGGGGAAATGAAACACGGTCCGATTGCCTTGGTTGATGAAGATTTGCCGGTTGTTGCGATTGCGACCCAAGATCGCTGGTATGACAAGATGATTAGCCAAATTGAACAGGTGAAAGCGCGCAGCGGGAAGGTTTTGGCAGTGGCAACTGAGGGTGATGAGCTTATTTCAGGACTGGCAGATGATGTTTTTTGGGTTCCGGAAACACCTTGGTTATTGAGTGCGGTTGTGAATGTTATACCGCTGCAAATGTTTTCCTATCATATCGCCACTTTGCACGGCTTGGACGTCGATCAGCCGAGGAATTTGGCAAAAAGCGTTACTGTTGAGTAAGAGGGTTCTTTGAAAGCTTGAAAAAGCTTTGCTTAGACTTTAGAATGAAGAAAAAACAAGAGGTGATTTTCTTGATTACAAACGAAGATGTTCTCAATGCACTGAGCACGGTTATGGATCCGGATTTGGGTCGTGATTTAGTCAGTTTAAAAATGATTAAAGATATCAAAATTGAGGATGGTACGGTCAGTTTTTCAATTGTACTAACAACGCCAAGTTGCCCACTTAAAGGGAAAATTGAAAATGATGCCAGACGAGCGGTCTATGCGATGACCGAAGCCAAGGAAGTGATTATTGATATGACTTCCAAAGTTCAAACACCGAAAACACTTGACCTTGCAGGAAACTGCTTTAAGCATGTGATTGCGATTGGTTCCGGTAAGGGCGGAGTTGGCAAGAGCACTGTTTCGCTGAATGTTGCCCTGAGCCTGGCGAATGACGGTGCCCGGGTTGGTTTGCTGGACGCTGATATTTATGGTCCGAACATTCCCCGAATGCTCGGTTTGGACAGCCTGCCCGAACCCTTTGGCAAAAAAATGTTGCCAGCTGAGATTTATGGCATGAAGGTTGCTTCGATTGGTTTTATGGTTCAGCCTGGTCAACCCTTGATTTGGCGCGGACCAATGCTCCATTCAGCAATTCAACAATTTCTCACGGACTTTGACTGGGGCGATTTAGACTATTTAGTGGTCGACCTGCCGCCAGGGACCGGCGATGTGCAACTTTCGCTGGCACAATCAATGCCAATCAGCGGGGCAGTGATTGTTACTACACCACAAGAAATGGCGATTGATGATGCCCATCGTGCAGTCAATATGTTTGCCAAGCTGGATATTCCTATTTTTGGAATTGTTGAAAACATGGCTTATTTGGAAATGCCGGATGGAAGTCGCCAATACATCTTTGGAAATGGCGGCGGTGAACGTTTGGCAGAAACTGTTGGAACCGAATTCCTGGGCAGTATACCGATTGATGCGAAGGTTGGCTTTGGAAATGATAACGGTCTGCCGGTAGTAAAACAAGAGCCCTTAAGTCCGGTCGGCGAAGACTTGGTCAAGATTGCACGCAACATCGCGGCGGAAGCCAGTAAAGCGGCGTACAAAAAGAGCCAGGCGGAGTGATATAATTTTTGATTATGCTTACTCAAAAACTCATTAGAGTTCAATTTAAACCTGTCGGTAAATCGTATAATTTTGCTTTACCGGATGATATAGAGGTTCAAACCGGTGATTATGTCATCGTGAATACTGCCCGAGGTAAACAAATCGGGGTTGTATCGGCTACGGAAGCGAAACCGGTTGCGGACCAAGAAATTCAGTCTGTAGAACGCAAAGCGACTTCACGCGATTTGATTTTGCGAGACATGATTAAGGAAAAAGAAAGCGAAGCCCTAAAGAAAGCGCAGGAATTTCTAAAGAAGCCTGATTCTGAATATGAAGGCGTCAAAGCTTTGGACGCAGAATATTCCTTCGATTCTTCCCGGCTGACGTTATACCTAAGTTATGATGACGTTCCAAATTTCAATATGCGAAATTTTATTCGGGAAGCCGCGCCGATGTATTCTGATACCCGGCTTGAAATTCGTCAGGTTGGTCCGCGCGATATCGCCAAGGAAATCAGCGGATTGGGTGCCTGTGGAATTGAAAAACGCTGTTGTTCACGCTTTTTGACGGATTTTAATTCGATTTCAATCAAAATGGCGAAATCGCAAAATGTCTCACTTACGCCATCCGAGATAACCGGTATTTGTGGGCGCTTGCGCTGTTGTCTGGCTTATGAGCACGATAATTACGAAGAGCTACGCAAAAACTTGCCGAAAGTGAAGAAGGTAATTCAAACGCCTTTGGGCGAGGGCAAAGTTACCCAGGTTTTACCTTTGACGGAATCGGTAATGGTTTATATTCCCGAGGTTGGACAGCGTGAGATTAAACGTTCTGAATTGGAGTCAGGTGTGATGGAAGAAAAAGCACCGATCCCGATTAAGAGCGAAGAAGCTATAACCACGAATGAAGATGTTGAAATTGTCAGGATTGACCAAATCCCTCGACCAGCCAAAGCGAAGCAAGGTTCTCAAAATCGCCAAAACCGAGAGAAAAACCGAGGTCCGAAGGACAAATCGAACTTCAATGCGAATCCAGTGCGAAATGAGAATAAAGATGATTCGCCTGAAGAAAGCAAGGCAGCAGGGCAAACCGCAAAACGAAATGATAAGAACCGTCCCAATAACCGCAGGAATAAACGCAATTTTGGGAACAAGAAAGAAAATCAAAATGGAAACTCAGGCAATTAAGCCTATAAAATTCAACGAGTGGCAAAAGCCGATGAATATTTTGGTGGTTTTGGCTCATCCTGATGACCCGGAATTTTTTATGGGTGGAACAATTGGGATGTGGGCTGCTCAGGGCCACAAAATTAGCTATCTCTTGCTTACTAAAGGCGAAAGAGGGGTTAGCGAAGCTTACCCGGATTCGGAAGCGCTGAAGGATGTTCGCAAGCGCGAACAAAACAACGCAGCTAAAGTTTTAGGCGTGGAATCGGTCGATTTTTTGGATCACAAAGACGGATTTCTTGCAGCAAGCATTGAAAATCGGGCACAGTTAGTGGCTGAATTGCGCAAACGTCAGCCGGATATTGTGGTCAGCAGCGACCCGCAAACCTTTTTTCATCACTTTTATATCAACCATCCTGACCATCGGGCTGCAGGCTTGCTAACGATTGAATCGGTCTTTCCTGCTGCCGGAAATGCGGCTTTTTATCCGGAGCAACTTGAAGCCGATTTGAAAGTGACCAAGATTCGTGAAGTTTGGATGAGCCTGACGGTTGACCCTAATATCATTCTTGATGTTTCTGATTATTGGGATTTGCGAATTAAGGCTTTGAAGGAACATGTTTCTCAAATTGGTGACCCCTCTGTTTTTGAGCAAAAATGGAACGAACGACGAATCATGAGCACTGAGAGCGATGAGCTCTATTATGAGCATTTTCGCCGGGTGATTTTAAGCTAAGTTTGGTTTGAACAAAGAACGTTGACTGATAGCTTTATGGATGCAGATAAACAATCGAACGTGCCAATGGAAGACGAAGAAGAAAAAATTCCACTAACCGCACATTTGGAAGAGCTTAGACGTACTTTGATTATGTCTTTGGCTGGCTTAGTTGTCGGTGTGATTGTGGCAATATTTTTCGTAAAGCCGGCTTTGGACTTGCTGACAGTTCCAATTGGAGGTTTGCAAAACTTGCATGTGATCGAAGTTACCGAAAGCATGTCAGTTTATATGCGCCTTGCGTTGCTGATAGGCTTGATTATCGCATTGCCCTGGGTGGTCTATCAACTTTTCAAATTCATTAGCAAGGGTCTGAAAGCAAACGAGCGAAAATCGATATATTGGGCAATTCCATTTGCGGTTTTGCTTTTTTTGACCGGGGTAGCTTTTGCTTATTTTGTTATGTTACCGGCTTCTCTTAGTTTTTTTCAAGAGATACTGGATGTTACAACGAGTCTTCGGTTGAGATCTTATATTAGCTATTTAACGAACCTCTTGTTTTGGATAGGAGTCAGTTTTGAACTGCCTCTGATGTTTTTTGTCTTAACAAAAGTTGGAATTGTAAATCACAAAATGCTTATAAAAGGTTGGCGAATTGCGCTTGTTGCAATTGCTATCTTGGCTGC
>JAGOIM010000015.1:12772-15171 GCA_017995665.1 Anaerolineaceae bacterium
TTTGGATAGGAGTCAGTTTTGAACTGCCTCTGATGTTTTTTGTCTTAACAAAAGTTGGAATTGTAAATCACAAAATGCTTATAAAAGGTTGGCGAATTGCGCTTGTTGCAATTGCTATCTTGGCTGCAGTAATCACCCCAACCGGTGATCCAATTAACATGTTGATTTTCATGCTTCCACTTTCTATATTATATTTATTGAGCATATTGCTTTCCGCAGTGGCACAAAAGCCAGCAAAGTCGGAAGAAGAGGAGAAAAATGGGTAGTTTACAATGGCCAGAAATACTATTGATTCTTGTCGTGGTCCTTTTGGTGTTTGGCGTTGGCCGAATCACGAAAATTGGCGGGGAACTTGGTTCCGGTATAAAGGCATTCAAAGACGGTTTGAGTGGAAAATCGGAAGATAGCTCATCTGAAGAGCCAAACGATACGAAGACCGATGAGAATCAAGCTAAAAAATAGGCAGTAAAAATGAACTTTTTAAATTTGGGATGGATGGAAGTCATCCTGATTTTAGTTCTGGCATTTGTTGTCTTGGGTCCAGACAAAGTTGTCAAAACCGGACAAGATTTGGGCAAATGGATTCGAAAAATCAGCAGGAATGAAACGCTTCGTGAGGTTGTTCGGACAACCAACGAATTAAAGCGTTTCCCGCAAAAGATTCTCGATGAAAGCATGCTCGATTTGCCACCGCATGTTGAAATAGAGCGAATGAATGAAGAAGCCTCTGAAGAGAAATCTCAGACAGAGGCTTCGAATGAAGGTTCAACTGATGGTTCGGAAAATGAAATTCCGCCCCACTCAACCCCTTAATTTTCTCAAAACTGCCATCATGGCTTCAAAAGCATTGTAAAGATCGTCAGCCGGTTTGTTTAAGTTTTCCGGAAAAACACTTTCAAAGATTGCCAATAATTGGCTTTTGCTAAAACTGTGAGCGATATCAATGAGCTTGGTGGGGTTGAGGAAAAGCTCATCGAGACGATTTTTGAAAGCTTGCTTGGTGATCGTCGGTAGGCGAAAAGCTATTAGCAAAGCTTCGGTTCTGTCGATAGGCGACGTTTCATAGCGTTCGATCTGAATTCCTTCAAGCTGAAGCTCAATCTTGGAAGCGTTGGGACAGAGAATAGCTGACAAAGTTAATCTCTTTAATTTTTCATCATAAGATGCTTCGGTATTAAGTGGTTTTCCATCGATAGACAGAGAAAGTTTTGAAGGTTGAGAAATATTGTTTATCTCAAACTGCCACAGCCTGTTAACAGGAAGGTTATGTAGATAATCTCCCCGACTGCCTTCTTTGACGATTTTCAGCGTTTTTCCGTCCAAAGATTGTTGGATCAAGGTTTGAGCAAATTGTCCTTCCAGATAGGCTTGACCCTCGCCGGCATCTTCATATAAATCGAATTCTCCCTGCTCACCAGTGAAAACTTTTACCAGAAAATTTTGTGGAAGGTCAACGCCATTGCCGACCGGATCAGCATTGAGCGGAATTATCGCTCCGTCAGGAACAAAGGCAGGGATATCAGCTCTGTCACAATAAAGCGATTTCCATATATTCCCTTGGTGAGCTTCGTTGGTGAAGAAATTTGTCCAATAGCCATCCGGAAACCAAACCAATTGACGTGAGAGATTGGTGTCGCTGTCGGCAGGTTTTGTGATTGGTGCAAGCAGCATGTTTTGACCGAAGGTGTATTCATTCGGGCAGGCATAGGCGGAACTTTCTTCCGGATAGCTGTAGTACAGCGGGAGAATTAGCGGTTCGCCTGTACGGGCGTTGCGTTCGTTGGCTGTATAAATATAGGGAATCAGCTTATGACGCAGTTGCATAGCATAGCGTGTTAGTTGAAAAATATCGAGCCCAAAAGCCCAGGGCAGGCGGTTGATGTATTCGTTGTTGGTTGAATGGAGGCGGAAAATCGGGCTAAACACGCCAAATTGTACCCAGCGCAAGTAGAGTTCGCCATCTTCAATGCCTTCGGCATGTCCGCCGATATCATGGCTCCACCAACCATAAGCGACATTCGAAGCGGTGGCGGTCATTTCGGGCTGGAAATTCAGCGTAGACCAGGCAACGACGGTATCGCCTGAAAAGCCGATTGGATAGCGTTGACCGCCTAAACCGGGCCAACGTGAGAAGATAAAGGGGCGCTTTTCCTCGGTTTTAGCCTGGTCATAGTTATGGAGATGGTTAAGCCAAAAGAGGGGGTCTAAGCCCTCAATTTTTGATTTGCTGCCTTGTTGCCAATCGAGCCACCAAAAATCGACACCTTGTTTCTCCAAAGGAGCATGAAGAACCTCAAAATAGGCTTTGGCAAATTTCGGATCGGCAATTTCGAAAGGGATGAATTGACCGGAAGTTGGGTCAATGTCCATGCGCGTCGCCATTTCAGCATATTGATCTT
>JAGOIM010000132.1 GCA_017995665.1 Anaerolineaceae bacterium
TGATATTATCCGGACCACCGGCTTTGTTGGCAAGTTCGCACAAGTGATTTGCTTTTTCATCGAGACTCTTTTCCGCGGAGGCCTCGTCAAAAATTTTCTTTTCGTCCAGGACGCCCCAAAGTCCATCGGAACAAAGAATCAAGCGGCTGACCTCCTCCAGTTCACGAAAGCCAAAATCAGCTTTGAAATGATCTGATTGACCGAGAGCGCGGTAGAGCACGCTTTTCTGGGGATGGATTTCTGCATCTTTTGCACTAATTTGCCCGAGGTCAACGAGACGTTGTACCAAAGAATGATCGCTGGTCAGGGCTTCTCCCTCCCCGTCAAAAGTCAGGAGGTAAAGACGAGAATCACCAACATGCGCCCAATAGAGCATTCGGTCAATCACCAAAGCGAGTGTTAGCGTGCTGCCACCACCTCTGACTTCATCGACCACAGCTTTTTGAGCCAGATCGAAGGCTTCGGTTAATAATTTTTGGACTTCTTCGGTAGTGGGAGCTTCACTGTTTTGGTCTTGTAAAAGAGAAACCAAATGGGCATTGACTTGCTTAATCGCTATCGAGCTCGCCATTTCGCCGTTCAAGTGCCCGCCCATACCGTCAGCGACGATAAAGAGCCCCATTCGTTTTATGTCTTCCCGGAAACCTTGCTCCCAAACCAAGGATGAAGCGGCATCTTCCATGTTTCTCCGCGTTTTGCCCACCGATTGGGCTAAAGCCGCCTGGATAGTGATTGGTTTGTCGTTCCCCAAACTTCTATTTTTATGTTTATTGCTGTTTATTTTGTTTATCCTAAAAATACTCATATTTTACCACCTTAGACATATCATTAAGCTTCAGGTGTGCTCAAAGTCAACACCTGCAAAAAGTCTTCTGCTGCCCAACCTGAACGGCTTTTGTCTAACAAAGCCTCACAATGCCACCAGGTGTAGCCATCTTTGGCGATTGGACCTTCAATGATTTTAAAGGCTTCATCATCCATTGCTAAAAAATTGATTTCGCCTGAGGTTCCGGCTTCAGCACGCATGCGCAAACCCAAGCCTTGCGTCCCGGTCACCTTAACATAACGCCCAACCGCCACCATATCGGGTGGCAAAATGGACACATCTGAGGATGTTGCCTGCGGGACGATTGCTGTTGGAGCTAAGGTAGGTGTTTCGGTTGGTGCAGGCAAGAGCGTAATTTGGAATTGCGGAGTGGCTTCGAGTTCTTTTTGAGCACCTGCTTGAAAACGAAAAACTAAAAAAGCCAAACCAATCAAAGCCCCGGCGAAAAGAAAGGCGCCGAGGATACTGAGGGGATGGATTTTTACCCGATTTTGGTCCATGCTTATTTTTTCTTATCCTGCTTCTTCCAGAAAAGGTCAAATTCTCTGAACAGTTCTCCGCTTTTTTCAAAATGGGGCATGCCTTTTGTATTGCGACTGCGCCAGGCTTTCCAATTAGCATGTTCTCTTACCATTTGGGGAAGCATATCAAAACTTTTTTCGATTTCGTTGTCATATATAACCAAGACCGGTTGAGTGATTTTTTCATAAACTTTTGTGCGAATTTCAGGCGTGCTCAGCTTGCCGCTGGCAAAGACAATTGGTGCGAAATGGGCACCTGCCTGATGGGCGGATGTGTAGGCCAACTCGATAAGATCGGTCGGCACATTATAGGTAAAACGTTGGCGATAAAAACTAGCAACTTCCGTTCGGCTTGATATAAGATCGTAAAGCGGCAGGCTCCAAATTGGCACCCTGAGGACTGAAAGCAGAAAATCCTGCCAATTTTTGCGGGCTGAACTTGCTTTCAATGCCGCCGGTTGGGGCATCGCAAAACCTGACGGATTAATCATCACCAGTGATTTTATCCAGTCTGAATCGGCCAAAGCAGCCAATGCAGCGAACTCACTGGAGTTTCCGAGCGTCAGGACGTGGCAGGGCATGCCGATTTGGTTTTTGATAAAGTCTGCAATGGCTTCCTGATACATCGAGGGACGATAGGGCCTGTCTGTTTTTTCAGAACGCCCAAAGCCGGGCAAATCTATTGCGTAAACCGGACGGCTATTGCCAAAAGCTTCAAAAATTGGCAAAATGTCAAATAGACCGGCGAACATATGCAAACCGTGTACGAGCAAAAGCGGAGTTTGTTTACCGCTTTCTTTTTGATAAAAATTGATGTCACCGGCAGTCGGGGAATGGTAGGTGTGTTGCTCGGCATCGACAATAATATTCAACTTGGCGTGATGGTCAATATAGCGCCTGCTATACAAAATCCAGCCAAGCTTGGTTGCTGCCACAGCACCTAATGTGCCCAGCAAAAGCCCGGTCAACGTTCGATTTTTCTTTTTCTCCATCATCAACCTTCTTTCAACTCATTCCGTCTTCTAATTATAGCGGAAAAACTCGGCATCCTGCATTCTTTAGTACAGTAAAATTTTTTGATCAAAGGAGGGCTCCCCTGTCCCCTGGCTTACGACTATACATTTCTTGCTTCAATTGCCTCACAGCGGTATATTTATCGGCATAAAGAAAAAAATTTAGCAAAAACGAGAAAAAATGTTCAATCAAGCAAAATCCGAAGTCTATATCCCCGATGGAAGCCAACCGACTCTTGCCCTGAGTCGCACCAGCCACCTGTGCATCGCTGCTCATCAGGACGATATCGAAATTATGGCAGCTGATGGCATCCTCAAATGCTATGAAAAAGAAAATCTTCACTTCACCGGCTGCGTTGTGACCGATGGGCACGGTTCGCCACGGGCGGGCAAATTTGCCGCGGTTAGCGATGACGAAATGGCGCAAATTCGCATTGAAGAACAAAAAAAAGCCGCCCGGATCGGCAAATATTCTGCTCAGGTCTTGTTGGGCTATCCCAGCACTGAGGTTAAAAAAGCTGGAAATCAAAAGCTGAAGGACGACCTAAAAAATTTGATTCGCCAAAGCCAACCCCAAGTGCTCTACACCCACAACCTCGCCGATAAGCATAATACCCATGTTGCGGTTTTGCTGTGTCTGATTGAGGCTTTGCGTGAGCTTGAGCCTTCCGAATTGCCCGAGCAGCTGATTGGCTGTGAGGTCTGGCGCAATCTGGATTGGCTCCCGGACGATAAAAAGGTGATTATGGATCTCTCTGCCCACAAGGCGTTGCAAGCCGAGCTGGTTGAGGTTTTTGTTTCCCAGGTTCAGGGCGGAAAAAATTACACCGATGCTGTTTTGGGTCGCCGGGCTGCGAATGCAACCTTCTTCGCCTCCCATTCCACCGATAATGCCAGCGGCTTGACTTTCGGCATGGATCTTACCCCCCTCTTGCATGATAAGAACCTCAGCCCTCAAGCCTATGTTTTGAGTTTAATCGCCGATTTCGAAAATAGTGTAAAGGATAATATAAAGACTATGCAGTAAATTTTAACCATCCGTGGAGAAAAGGCCCTGCAAACCATCCGTAGGGAAAGGGCCTGCCCTTTCCAGGATAGCGCGGGCGCTATCCCTACGAAAAATTTTCGAACTTTCCTCAAATCCCATCCCCCCTCTCGTTCTCCGTTGGGAAAAAGCCCTATAGCACCCGATGCGAAGCGAGTGGTGTGCCTTTTCCAGGAAAGCGCAGGCGCTTTCTACTTTATTGAGTTTAATTGCCGATTTCGAAAAGAGTGTAAAGGATAATTTAAAGGCTCTGCAGTAATTTCTAAAGATTATTGATTTAGACAAACAAAGAACCGTCCTTATGGACCGATTCTCTTGTTTTAATTCATGAATTTCCCACTGCGATGTTTATCGCATTTCCGTAGGGTGTGATTGAAGGTGCCGGAAAGATAGTGATGCGAAAATCTTGTGCACCTTCAATCCGCCGCCTTGAACTGATTAATTCGAATGGCGGATTGAAAATGGGACAACGCATAACGATATCAAAGTTAAAACATTTTCAATCGCGCCCTACGGAGTTTTCTGTAATTCCGCTAAATCCAGCTTATTTAATCGTGGTCAAATAATAAGGCAGGCCCATCTGATCCAATTGGTCTTGTTGTTCCTCAAACCAATCCAGATGTCCTTCCTCTTGCGCCAAAATCTCTTCCAAAACCTGTTTCGTGCCGCTATCCTTCTCGGCAATCATCACCTGAATCGCCTGGTTATAGCTTGCCACTGCGCCCGATTCGAGAATATTGTCGTTCTCGAGCATGCTCGGCAAATCCTTGCCAATCGAAATTTTGTCCAGCTGAGAAACGCAAGGTTCGCCTTCCAGGAACAGAATTCGCTCAATCAGCTTCTCGGCGTGTTTCATTTCGTCGATGGCGGTCTTTTTTTCGCTCTTGCTAAAGACTGCATAACCCCAGTCCTCCGCCATTTCAGCGTGGACCATATATTGGTTGATTGCC
>JAGOIM010000133.1:0-1247 GCA_017995665.1 Anaerolineaceae bacterium
GGGTTCCCTTGAAACATCCTTTTAAGACTGCACTGCGGACGGTTGACAGGATTGAGGATGTGGTTGTGGAAGTCCACACCGATCAGGGCTTGATTGGATATGGTGAGGCAGCTCCGACTGCGGTGATTACCGGCGATAGCAAAGGCGCAATTATCGCGGCTGTCAGGGATTATATTGCACCGGCATTGATTGGTTTGCCTGTCGAAAATCCGGAAGAGATTTTCAAAAAACTGGATGAGGCAATAATCAAGAATACGAGTGCCAAAGCCGCCGTTGACATCGCGATTTATGACCTTTTAGCTCAAATGCTTGGCATCCCGCTCTATCAATTACTTGGTGGTTATCGTAAGCAGCTTGAAACTGATTTAACGATTAGCATCAACGGTCCCGAAGAAATGGTTGCCGATTCTCTGGAAGCTATAGGTCTGGGCTATAAGATTTTGAAAATCAAGCTTGGCAAGGATGTCGAACTGGATTTGAAGCGTTTGGAAGCGATTGTCTCTGCAATTGGCTCTAATGTGAAATTACGTCTGGATGCCAACCAGGGTTGGAAGCCAAAGGAAGCGGTCAGAATTATCCGCAAGATAGAAGAAAAAGGTTTCCCGATTGAATTTGTGGAACAACCAGTTGCGGGGCATGACTTTGAAGGCTTGAAATTTGTAACCGATAACACAGATATGCTCATTATGGCGGACGAGTCGCTTTTCTCACCGGCAGATGCCATGAAATTACTTCAAATGCGGGCGGTAGATCTGTTGAATATCAAGTTGATGAAATGCGGTGGCATTCACCAGGCTTTGAAAATTAGCACACTGGCTGAAATTTATGGCGTAGATTGCATGGTCGGTTGTATGCTGGAATCGAAGCTGAGCGTCAATGCAGCGGCCCATTTTGCGGCTGCCAAAGCGGTTGTGAAATATGTTGACCTCGATGGTCCCGGGCTGTGTTTGATTGATCCCGTAAACGGGGGAGCCACATTTAACAATTCGCAGATTAGGCTAAACGATGATCCTGGATTAGGGATCAAGAGTATTGACGGTTTGTTTTACTTTTAAAAGATAACAAGGATTTCCACCATCTTTTGGTGGGTGAAAACGATTAAACAAAAACGCCGGAGGTTTTATCCTCCGGCGTAATTTATACTCTAAAGATTATTCAGCGTCTTCGGCTGCTGCATCTTCGGCAACATCTTCCACTGCTTCGGCAACATCTTCCACTGCTTCGGCAACATCTTCCACTGCTTCGGC
>JAGOIM010000133.1:1347-4348 GCA_017995665.1 Anaerolineaceae bacterium
TTATCCTCCGGCGTAATTTATACTCTAAAGATTATTCAGCGTCTTCGGCTGCTGCATCTTCGGCAACATCTTCCACTGCTTCGGCAACATCTTCCACTGCTTCGGCAACATCTTCCACTGCTTCGGCTGCATCTTCAACTGCTTCGGCTGCATCTTCAACTGCGTTTTCGACAGTTTCTTCAACGGCTGCTTCCGCTGCTTCTTCAGCAACGATTTCAGCAACTTCTTCAACTGCTTCTTCAGCGGTTTCCTGGCCTACAAAATCGCCAATAGTTTCGCCTTCACCGCCACCGAGGTTGAATGCTTCGACCAAAGATTTCCAGTCGGCATCTGCATAAGCAGGGGAGTCGACGCGGCGCAAGCTCAAACCGATACGATGATCGGCTTCTTCGATTTTGAGAATACGAAGGGCAACGACATCGCCGGATTTGATAACTTCTTTGGGATGGTCAACCCGTTTTTCGCTCAATTCAGAGACATGGATAAGACCTTCGAGGTCACCGGGCAGATTCAGTTTGGCGAAGGCGCCAAAGTTGGTCAGACGGGTGATTTCGCCCTCAACCAATTGACCGACTTTGAGGTCAGCAACTTGTTTGAGCCATGGGTCAGCCTGGAGAGCGCGCATCGACAAGCCAATGCGTCGTCGTTCACGGTCAATGCTGATAATTTTAACTTCGACTTCATCGCCAACTTTGAGAAGCTGGCTGGGGTGTTCGAGAC
The DNA here is from genome assembly GCA_017995665.1 of Anaerolineaceae bacterium. GTDB lineage: Bacteria > Chloroflexota > Anaerolineae > Anaerolineales > Anaerolineaceae > Mesolinea. Next base: position 2,068 of record JAGOIM010000133.1, read on the forward strand.
GGTCCCAGCTCATTTCGGTCAGGTGAACCAAACCGTCAGCACCACTAATATTGACAAAGGCTCCAAAATCGGCAACGCTGGTAACGCGACCCTTGCGGACATCACCTTCGTTAAGGCCTTCAAGGACCTTGTCGCGAATCATATCGCGGGTTTCGTTGCTGGCAGCGCGTTCGCTTAAAATCAAACGTTGGCGTTCGCGGTCAACTTCAACAACACAAACCTGGATGTCATCACCGATGAATTCTTTGAATCTTTCTTCGGGAGTGTTCCCGGAAAGGTTGAAACGGCGGCTAAAACCGAGTTGAGAGGCAGGGATAAAACCGCGAAGAGCGGAAAGCGGAACAATCAGACCGCCTTTGTTATATCCTGCAACGGTGGAGGAGAAGCTTTCTCCGGACTTAAGCAGTTCTTCCGCCTCAAGCCAGCTCTGTTCTTCTACTGCACGAACAAATGAGAGGATCAGGTTGCCTTCATGGTCTTCGGGGGTAATGACAAAGACGGGGATTGCTTTGCCAACTTCAAAGGTTCCCAAAATTTCTTGAGGAATCGCATCAAATTCTTTACCTGCAATAATCCCTTCGGATTTTGCACCGATGCTCACCAGAATTTGATTATCTGATAAGCTGGCAATAATGCCATCACGAATTTCACCAGCGGTGGGGATGTCGATAGTGACACCATCTAATTCGTCCATAAGGCTTTCCATGGTTACTTCTTGTTCTTTTTCCTGATTGTTCTCCTGTAAACTTGCGGCGTCTAGTTCTGACATTGATTAATAACTCCAATGAATTAAGATTTGGACTTTTATTATAGACTGAAGGTTGAAAATACGCAAACAGATAAAACAGATTTGCTCTTGTTTTACCCATCTTTATAGAATCAAGCTCCCAACAGCTCTAACGCGGTCCTGTAACAATTAATATTACCATTAAAAAGAAATTCGTGTGAGAATTTGCAATATGTAGTATTCGAAAATTGGGAAACGGGGAGCAGGGGGCAAAAAGTGCCGGGTCGGTGGAATTCGCAGCCTAAAACTGGCTATCGTCATCTCCTAAAAAATCGTTTTCATCAAAATCGTTAAAATCCTGATCTTCCTCTTCCTCTTCCTCATCCGAAAGTTCGCGGCGAACCCAAAGCAGAAGGATGTCGCCTTCTTCAGCCTGGATGGCCCGGGCGGCAATAATCGGGTCTTCTTTCAAAAGTCCAATCCGGTCTTTATATTCTAAAAACATGGTTTGTTTGGCAGCCCAAGTATCCAGACAGCGGTCAAGAAGACGTTGGGCGTCGAAGGTGCGCAAGTTCGTGAAGGCAGTGTCATAGAGAAAAGGACCTTCCAAAACGCTGCTGGACCAGCTTTGACTTCCATTGCCGAAACCAATTTCGGAGACAGGCTGAAACTCGGGTGTTGGACCCTCAATAATCGTAATTTTGTTGTTCATAGCGTCCAGAATCATAACACAAAACGGGAAACGGGGAGCGGGAAATTCGGGGCAGGAAACAGTAAACGGGAAACAGAAAAAAGAGAAGGGGAAGGAGGGGCTGGGGGATAAAAAAAGAGGCGACGATGGGAATTGAACCCATGATGAGAGTTTTGCAGACTCCTGCCTTACCGCTTGGCCACGTCGCCGGTTAAAAATAAGACTGATAACGTCTGCTATCAGTCTTGAAAGAGCGGGCGATGAGACTCGAACTCACGACCTTCTCCTTGGCAAGGAGACGTTCTACCAATTGAACTACACCCGCATGTCATGCGCACATTTTCTTTTCTGGTGCTGACGTAGCCGAGATTTTAGCATATCCTGTTTGAACTGTCAAATGTTTTTTGCATTTCCCAATTCTTTATCTTGCTTCGTCATCCCGAACAGCTCACAATAATACCACCTTTCCCCAGCCTGTAAAGGGTAATAGCGGAGATAAATCAGCATTGACGAAGGGGACAGGTAGCAATTGCCAAAAGTTTAAGAAAAAGCCCTTGTCAAATGCTGGCAAGGGCTTTTTGCTGGGGTTAGAAATTCAAGCTACTTCACAATATATGGCAGGTAGAGGTGGATGTCGGGCTCCACAGGACCACCGCCGGTGTAGGTAACTTTAACCTTGATTTCTTTGTTATGGTAACCAAAGTTGTCAGAAACGGTAACGATGCCTTCCTGGTAACCATCTTTCAGCTTGCTTGGGTCGACTGTGATTGTGAATGTCTTGCCCATTTCACCAGCGGCCGGACTAAATTTTAGCCAGTTTTCGTTTGCTGAAACTTGCCAGGTTTGACCTGCATCGCCTTTGA
>JAGOIM010000016.1:0-1670 GCA_017995665.1 Anaerolineaceae bacterium
GAAGTCCCCGACAGCGGTCGCATCTTCTGGAATGGAGAAGACATCACCAACAAGCCCACTCACGAGCGTGGTTTTGGCTTTATGTTTCAAGATTATGCCCTCTTCCCCCATCGAACGGTTGCCCAAAATATCGCTTTCGGTTTGCGTATGCTTGGAAAACCAAAAATCGAAATCGATGCTCTTGTTCAAAAATCACTGGCTGACATTCATATGCAAGAATTTTCCACTCGGCAGGTTACCGAACTCTCCGGCGGAGAACAACAACGCGTCGCTTTAGCCCGTGCGCTTGCTCCGGACCCGCATTTGCTCATGCTGGATGAACCGCTCGGTGCTCTCGACCACAATTTGCGTACGGAATTGCTCAAAGAACTTCGCCGCAGGCTCCATGAAAGCCAAAAGCCGGTCATTTACGTTACCCACGATCAGGAAGAAGCCTTCGTTTTGGCTGATCGCCTGCTCTTACTGCATGACGGTTTGGTAGTTCAGGAAGCCGAGCCCGAGATTGTCTTTCTTCAACCGGCAGATGCCTGGGTCGCTTCATTTTTGGGTTTGGGCAATCTGATTCCGGCCCAATCTCTGCCGGACGGACGGCTTAAAAGCGAAATTGGAGAGATAGCTTTCTCAGAACCGCTGTCTTACCAGTCCGGTCAAGACCTCGTTTTGCTCTTGCGCCCGGAAGATGCCATTCTCAATCAAAGCGGGGAGGACAATCTGATTCAATTGGAAGCCATCGTTCAGGACGCTGTCTTTATCGGTGAAGCATACCGGCTCGAAGTTACCGTCGGAAAAACGAATTTGCTCATCCAATCCCCCAAGGCAGTCAGCATTGGTGAAAAGCTAAGCATCAGTTGGCCTGAGAGCAAAGTTCAATGCCTTACAAGGTAGAGCACTATTTTTAATACCTTTACGATGGTTATTTGATCATATGATCGTAGGGCTAGATTGAAAGGGCTCATAATTTTGAGATTGTTTTAACTTGTGCCCTTTCAATCAGCCAGCACTTATGACGGCGGACATCGTGCCCGAACGAAGGCGGACATCGTGCCCGAACGGAGTGAGTGGTATTGAATGGGCGCGCTGCATAATAATCAAGAGGGTACAAGCCCATTCAATCTCACCTTACCTTCGATTCGAGCATTTTTTGAGATGTTTCGAGGTTGTTAACAGGGTTTAGAACTTATTTTTTAAACCCAAACAGCCGAGAAATAAACTTCCCGGCTGTTGTTTTTTGAAAAACTAACTCTTTAGAAAAAGCTCAGCATGCTGAAAACAGGACTCAGCAAGGATGACCACTCAATTTGATATTGACCACTGGCAATCATCATCGACACAACCATGACGCCGCAACAAATACAGAGACACAAAAGCAGGATGACAATCAAAGCAATAACCCAGCCGGTGGTCTTCTTATCATCCGCCGGAGGTTTTGCGCTACTCGGGTCAACTGCCGGAGCGGACTCAAAGCCCTCATTCTTTGGGGTCACATCAATGTAAGGCTCACTCTCATCCAACACAGGGTCATAAACAAATGGCTGCGACTGAATGGGATCCGGCTCGCTGTGAAAAACAACTTCCGGTATCACTTCGTTTTCAATAACCGGCTCAACTATTTCCGGTTCTGTACTTTGTTCCGGAACTATTGGTTCTTCCGGACTGATTGGTTCTTCCGG
>JAGOIM010000016.1:1770-15046 GCA_017995665.1 Anaerolineaceae bacterium
ATTGGTTCTTCCGGACTGATTGGTTCTTCCGGTATATCACTCCAAGCCTCATTGCTCGGGATGTTATCATTATTTTGATCGTTCATGAATTTCTTCCTTTCTGCTCTCAGCTACATATCCAAAACATATTTAGCTGCTATCTATCCTATCATCAAATTTTCTTTAAAAAAACACAATTTTGTTGCAATTTCAGAGCTAAATTATCGGACTAAAAGTGAGAGGAACCCAAATAGCGCAGTCCCGGCAAACCCCAAAACGAACAAGGCAACCAAAAGGCATATTACCAAAATAGTTGAAGCCATTCCAATCCAGCCAAGAATTACACCAGCACTTGCCAAACGCTCACCTTCGATCTGACCATTGCCGTCACGTATCTCATTTTTTGCCACATAACCGCTAATCAAGGCGATAAGTGCTCCAAAAAAACCGAAACCGACAAAATTAGCAATGCCCATAATCAAACTAATTACCGCCCACACCGAAGTGCGTTTTGGCTCATTGTCAATTATTACTCTATCTTCACTCATTTCTTCCTCCATAAGTATTAAATACTTTCTTCACGTTTGTTCTTTCGGCGCGAAAAGATTGCCGAGATTAACCAAATCATTAAAAAGACAAAGATAACCATCAAAACCGGCAAGGCAACCGACAAAACTGAAACAATCGTCGCCACAATGTCTTCCAAGCTGCTCATAACCGGCACCCCAAGCCCGGCTGTCGACGCCTCGACCAAGGGCCTGGCAACGAAAGACTTCGCCGCATGAACCGAGCCTGCCACCAGCAAACCGCATGCCATCGAAAGCACCGGATGAATATCGGTTATCGCTTTCGCACTGCTTGCAAACAAAATCGCGCCAGCAACCGGCCGAATGAAAGTTTGAATGGCATCATTCACCTGGTCCACTGCCGGCACCTTATCCGCCACAAATTCAACCAGCCCCAAAACCGCCAGCAAGCCAATCATCCACCAGCTTTCTAAAGCCGCCCATTGACCGTCCAACTGAATTAAGTTGGTGAACCGTGCCAGAAGCGAAACCACCAATAGCGGAATGTAGGCATTCAAACCAGCCGAAGCCGACAAACCAAAAGCGCCCAGCACGCCCCCAATAATCCCTGTCATAAACAACTCCTTCTTCGGAGTTCAAATTCTCCGACAGCTTAATTATAGCAATCTTTTGGAATCGAACAGTAGATTATCACAGGTGTAAGGGTGCCCAGGTTCCGGTCAGAAGGTGTCGCCCCCAGCTTGTCAGAATGATTTGGGCAAAACAGATGTTTAAACCAATCAATATCGGTAAGGCGAGCTCCGTCCAACGCTTCTGACGGTTCAGCCGCCCTAAAAGCATCACCGCCACCACTGTCCAAAGCGAACTAAGTAAAAAAATGATGCTCAAAGCCGAAAGAAACATCGCCGGAAGCAAAATAAAGGGGCTTTGGCTGAAAACTCCGCCAATCATGATGCCGGCAAAAACCAACAATAGCGGGAAGCTAAACCATTTTTCATAAAAACTGTGATTAACCCAATCATGCCAGACCGATTGATTAAAAAGCGGTGCCAAAATTGAACCAATCCCCAAGCCAACGCCGGTCCCGGTTATTAGTCGCAGCAAATTTGAAGGTTCATAACCAAATCTGAGGCTCGGAAATAACCACAGAAAAGAGTTGATCCCATCAAAGCCAAACCAAATGAGGAACAAACCTAAAATTATTGAAACCCACAACTTAGGAAATCGCCCCCGTTTGCCCTGAAAAGCCTGATAGGCAATTGCCAAAACCGCCCCCAAATACATCCCCGAGCAACGTGCGCATAGCGGCGAACCCAAACCATGAGCATGAAAACTGCGTTCCTCAATCTGATGACAAACCGCATATCCGAATAGACGCAATTTCTCCCACCATCCATCTGGCGTCATCCATAGCCACAAGCCAATCAAAAAAAGCAAGCTAAGCCCAAAAACGATAATCCAGGGCTTATCTTTCGCGTTCACTGCCTTTTCAGTTGCCGTCTGATCGGAAGGCAATTGCACTTCGTCAACCATCAACGCTTAATCCGCACCCAAATAAAGATGAGCATCCTTTAGATAATCGATAATCGTCAAATTTTGCGGGCAAAGTGATTCGCAAGTTCCACATTCCACGCACGCATCCGCACGACTGCCTTCCGGAATTTCCTTCAGATAGCGGCGCTTGCCTTGTTCCTGCAAATCATACATCATGGAATTATTGTAGATTTCAAAGATATTCGGAATCTCCACCCCGCTCGGGCAAGGCAAACAATATTCACAATGCGTACAGGCAACCGGCGCTAAGCCCTGCCATGCATCCCGAACGTCAGCCATCATCTGCACTTCTGCTTCGCTCAAACTACCCGCACCGGAGCGTCCGGCACTCTCAATGTTTTCTTTAACCTGTTCAAAATTGGACATGCCCGAAAGCACAACGCTAACTTCCGGCTGATTCCACAACCATTGCAAAGCCCATTCAGCCGGTTTTCGTGGCGATTCAGCTTGCGAAAAAGCCTCAGCCACAGGAGCAGGCGGTTCGGCGATTGCCAGGCGACCGCCCTTTAAGGGTTCCATAATTACCACGCCCAAACCGCGTTCTGCCGCTGCTTTCAAGCCGCGCATTCCTGCCTGATAGTCCACATCCATATAATTATATTGAATTTGGCAAAAATCCCAGCCATCATAGCCATTCAAAATTTCTTCAAAAACCGAAAACTCATCATGGAAAGAAAAGCCGAAATTCCGAATCTTCCCGGCTGCTTTTTGCCGTTCGGCCCATTCAAAAACGTTTAAGGCTTTGTACTTCTCCCAATATTCTTTCTTCATTGTATGAAGCAAGTAAAAATCAACATGGTCAGTCTGCAAGCGTTGCAGTTGTTGCTCAAAATAAAAGTCAAAATCTTCGGTCTTTTCAACTAGCCAGGATGGCATCTTGGTCGCCACCGCCACTTTTTCGCGATAGCCGTCTTGCAAAGCGCGCCCCAGCCAGCCTTCGCTTTCTCCGCCGTGATAAGACCAGGCAGTGTCCACGTAATTAAGCCCTCGGTCAATCGCAAAGCGCAAAATTCGACTTGCTTCCGCCTCGTCGATTCCTCCATCAGGGAGTTGTGGCAAGCGCATACAACCAAAACCCAAGGCAGAAGTCTGATAACCTGTTTTTCCAAAATTTCGATAATTCATCTGAGCCTCTGATCACTTCTTTTTTATAATTCTAACAGGAAACGGGGAACGGGGAGCGGGAAACGGGGAGCAGAAAATAGGAAACAGCTCCTTTCACAACTGTTGTTAACCTGTATCCTTAATGCTGTGTGCTCAATTCTGTGAACCGAATGTTGCAGCCCGATTCCCGATTCTATATCCCCTTTCCGATTTTTTCCATAATAATTTCTCAAATCTATCGTACAATTAGGAAGATGAAACTTGCTATTCAAATCCCGGCATTTAATGAGGCAGAGCATCTTCATGTGGTGCTGGATGAAGTCCCGCGTCAGCTTTCCGGCGTTGATGAAGTCATTGTGGTTGTCATCGACGACGGTTCCAGCGACAAAACTGCCCAAATTGCTTTGGAGCATGGTGCTGATTACGTCCTTCAGCATCGCCAAAACCGCGGACTTTCAAGAGCCTTTATTGATGGAATTGAATTTTGCCTTGCTTTAGGTGCGGATATTATCGTCAACACCGATGCCGACAACCAATATCCTTGTTCGGAAATTGAAAAACTGGTTCAACCAATCCTCGAAAATCGGGCAGACTTAGTGATTGGCAACCGCCAAACGCTTGAAAACAAACACTTCTCGCCCCTCAAGCGGGTGATGGAATATCTTGGCAGTTCGGTGATTCGTCGTGTATCCAACACAAATGTGCCGGATACGGTCAGCGGATTTCGCGCATTTTCCCGTTATGCCGCCTTGCGAATGCAGGTTTATAACCCCTATTCCTATACCCTCGAAACCCTGATTCAAGCCGGTAAGGGAAATATGAAAATAGAAAACGTGCCGATTGAGACCAACCCGGCGGTCCGGGCTTCGCGTCTGCATAAAGGCATGATGAATTTCATTTGGAAGCAAGGCGGGGCGATTACGCGCTCTTATGTGCTTTATCAACCCTTGCGCACCTTTCTTTCGTTTGGCGGGCTGCTATTGCTGGCGGGTATCATTCTTTTAGCGCGCTTCTTCATCTATTATCTCTTTATGCATGAGGGGCGTTTTATCCAGTCAGTCTCCATTGGCGGTACGCTCTCGGTTGCCGGGATAACTTTGATTATGTTTGGCTTTTTGGGAGATGCAATTCGCGCCAACCGGCAGATTTCAGAGTCGGAAATGGTTTCCAGGCGAGATACCGTCAAAATAAGCAACCTGGAAACGCTCAAAGAATTCCAGGGACATCCAATTTTTTCCAAATTCAACCCCCTCAAATAGGACCATTCCTGGGCCTTCGTCGGCTTGGAATTACTATCTAAAAACAGCCATACATGCCTTAAATTTAGTCAATGAGGCGTATTTTAAGGTTCGAACCCTCTGCCTTATGCTATACTTTTAGCCAGTTAACCAGCCAATTTAGAGGAAAAATGGAATTTCGCTGGTACTGTTATCTGCTATAGAGGAAGCTGAAGTAAACCGTGTCTTTTGTTCATCTGCATGTCCATTCGTCATATTCGGTCCTGGACGGGCTTTCGAGCCCAAAGGATTTAGTGAAGTACGCCAAAGAATTAGGCATGTCTGCGCTTGCCTTGACGGATCACGGCACAATGTTTGGCACACTCGATTTCTTCAATGCCGCAAAAGCCGAGGGAATTAAGCCCATCATCGGTCTCGAAACCTACATTGCCCCTCGTTCAATGCATGACAAAGACGCCAGTCTCGACAAAAAGGCTTACCATCAGCTCCTAATCGCCAAAAATATGACCGGTTATAAAAATCTGCTCAAAATTGCGACCGCTTCGCAATTGGAAGGTTTTTATTACAAGCCGCGTATCGACAGAACCTTTTTAGCAGACCATGCCGAAGGGTTAATTGGCACAACTTCTTGTTTGGCTGGCGAGATTCCGCGAGCTTTAGCTGACAACGATTTGGCAAGAGCCGAAGCCAGTTTGAATTGGTATAACGAAGTCTTTGGTCCGGGAAATTTTTTCATTGAACTACAGGATCATAATATTCCTGAGCTCTATCGGGTGAATCGTTTGCTTATAGAGTTTTCGAAAAAAACCAACACACCACTGGTGGCAACCAACGATGTCCATTATGCCCGCAAAGAAGACGCTTTTTTGCAAGACACCTTGCTCTGCATTCAAACCAGCGCAAATCTCAATGACACCAACCGGATGCGCATGTCGGACGACAGTTATTATTTGCGCAGTCCCGAAGAAATGCAATCGCTTTTTTCCCAAATTCCGGAAGCAATCAGCAACACGGTCTTGATTGCCGAGCAATGCGATCTTGATTTAACCCGCAGCGGCTATCATCTTCCCCAATTCCCGGTACCCAATGAACAAAATGCCGAATCTTATCTTTTGGATCTTTGCCAGAAAGGTTTGCAGGCGAACATTCCCAACCGGGCAGATAGCAAGGAAGTTCAGGAACGCCTCAGCTATGAATTAGGCGTAATCAACCAAATGGGCTTTGCGGAATATTTCTTAATCGTATGGGATTTATGCCGATTTTCCCGCGAGCACAACATTTGGTTCAACGTACGCGGTTCGGGAAACGGTTCACTCGTGGCTTACGCACTCGATATTACTTCGGTTGAACCCTTGAGCTACAACTTGCTCTTTGAGCGCTTCCTCAACCCTGACCGAATTACCATGCCCGATATTGACCTCGACTTTCAGGACGACCGTCGGGCAGAAGTCATGGAATATTGCAATCAAAAATATGGTGCCGATAAAGTGGCTCAAATTATCACTTTTGGCACTTTGGCAGCACGCGGAGCGGTTCGTGACGTCGGACGGGTAATGAATATTCCCCTGCCTGAGGTTGACAAAGTCGCAAAAGCTGTGCCTGGTCCTATGCAAGGGAAAAACGTCTCACTGGCAAAAGCCTTGGAAACCACTCCGGAATTGAAAGCGCTTTACGATTCCAGCGAACAATACAAACGCTTGATTGACGTTGCCAGCCGGATGGAGGGCTCAATTCGCAACGTCGGCACACATGCGGCAGGCGTAATTATCAGCGATTTGCCACTGACCGAATATCTGCCTCTCCATCGTCCGACCAGTCAGAGTGACGACTTGCCAATTAAATCAGTGGCACAATATGATATGGCCGGCATTAATGAAATGGGCTTGCTCAAAGTCGACTTTTTGGGCTTGACCATGCTGACCATTATGGCGAAAGCTTGCGAATATATCGAAGAACGCCAGCATGTCAAACTAAATTTGAGCACTATTCCGATAAATGATCCGGGTGTTTACCAATTCATCGGCGAAGGGCATACCTCGGGCTTGTTCCAGCTTGAAGGTGGCGGCATGACGCGCTATTTGGTGCAGATGCAACCCAAAACCGTCCAGCATGTAATTGCCATGGTGGCGCTCTATCGTCCGGGACCAATGGAAATTATCCCGCAATATATTGACAATATGAAGGGTGTCAAAAAAGTCAGTTACCAGCACGAAAAGCTGATTCCAATCCTGGAAGAGACCTACGGTCACACCGTTTATCAAGAGCAAATCATGCAGGCAGCCGTTCAGTTGGCAGGTTATACGCCGGGTGAATCTGACGAACTGCGCTCTGCCGTTTCGAAGAAAAATGCCACTAAGGTCAAAAAACAGCGCTCAAAGTTTGTTAAAGGTTGTGTCAAAAACGACATTGACGAAAAAACCGCCAATGAAATTTTTGACCATTGGGAAGCTTTTGCGAGTTATGGTTTTAACAAAAGCCATGCAACAAACTATGGCATTATGGCCGTCAAAACCGCCTATCTAAAATATCGCTATCCGGTCGAATATATGACCGCCCTGCTCTCAGCCTGGAAGAACGATAACGAAAAATGCGCCACCTACATAGCCGAATGCCGCGAAATGGGGATTGAGGTCTTGCCTCCTGACGTGAGCAGCAGTGGTTATGATTTCACAATTGAAGATCGGGAGGATGGGAAAGTCGCCATCCGTTTTGGTTTGGGTGCGGTCAAGAATGTTGGCCAGTCTCCTGTTGAAGAAATTATGCAGGGCAGGCTTGATAATCTCACAAAAACCAGCCAGCCATTTAAGAGCCTGAACGATTTTATTCAGCGGGTTGACTTGCGCAAAGTGAGTAAACGTCCTCTGGAATGTTTGATTAAGGTCGGGGCACTGGACCAACTGGGTGACCGTGGAGCGATGTTGGCTTCGCTTGATCAAATCGTCAACATTTCAACCAGCCATTTCAAAGCAAAAGAAATGGGGCAGATGGATCTCTTTGGCAATACCATTGCCGAAGAAACACCGCTGCTTGATTTGAAATCTGCAGCACTAACCAGCAAAAATGAACAGCTCGATTGGGAAAAAGAACTTTTAGGACTGTACATTTCCGATCATCCGCTAAATGCGCTCTTGAAACAGGTTGAAGATAAAATCAGTCACAATTCCAGCGCATTGATGGCAGGCAAAGATAAGGAAAAAGTTGTGGTCGGCGGCTTGGTCAATCGTATGCGGCCAACGCGAACGAGTAAGGGCGAAATGATGGCATTTGTTACGCTTACCGATGCTTTTGGCGACATGGATTTGGTATTTTTTGCCAAACCCTGGGAAAAATATTCGAGTTTGGTTGACACTGGCGCAGTTTTGCTGGTTGAAGGCAAAATCCAACATCGAAATACTTCCGTTTCGGTCTTGGTAGATAAAGCAAGTTTGGTTGAGGGTGGCGCGGAGCTTGCTGATGAGAACCATGTTCAATCGAGCCCCTATTATGAACAAACTATTGAACGAAATCTGCCCGAGATACGCTTGTTAGCGCGTTATGCTTACCCGCCGCTTCAAACGGAAGATGGCAGCGAAATTGCATCCGTTGCAATAAATAAAGCGGATATCGTTTCTGATGAGCTGGATGAAGATGACGACCTCGATTCACCACCTTGGCTTAGAGAACCAGACTTTGGCGAGTCCGATCTTTTCCAGGTAAATGAACCAAAGGCAGAATATCATTTTGAAGCACTTTCAAAGGAAAATCCGGCTGTAGCGGGCATGAAAGTTCCGGCTGAAGATTCTGTTGTAGCGGAGCCGGAAGAGGAAGAAGCGGATAGTTTCACATTTGTTGACGAGGAAGAGGAGAGCCGCTTACCCAGTAAGTGCCTTATCCTAACCCTTCCGCCTTGTGATTCGGCTGAAAAAAGCAAACGCCGCTTGCTTCAATATCACGGTTTGCTTAGTTCATATCCCGGGAAAGACCTTTTTGCCTTTCGATTGAAGGGTCCCAAAGGCTGGCAGGTTGTCAGCTTCCCCAACTATCCTATTGAAATTAGCGACGCCATCCTTCGTCAGCTGGAAGAAGAACTCGGCAAAGAAAACGTAGTCTGCCGCCCCTACGGCCCTGACATGCAGTTTTAAACTTCTTCTGAATTCCCACATTTCCTTCTTTCTTCTTTTCTTATCCGGAAAGTCTTTGCCGGCGCAACCAGATCCAAAGAGGTTGCACGAGCTTACGAATCCAATATTTTATTGTAAAAGCAGAAATCTTTTTACCGCCATCGCGATAATGTACGCGTAACATTTCGGGCCAGCAACGGTCATCTTCGGCTATCGACTTCGCCCCTTCGTGCAAGCGAAAAGCCGCCCACAATTCCTGGACATAAAGCATCGGTGCCTGGCTTGCCAAGCGCGTCCAAAGGTCATAATCCATCGCGAAATAAAAACTGTCATCGAGCGGTCCCACTTTTTTCCATAAATCAGCACGGAAAAAAGCTGTTTGCTGAGGAATATGAACGTAACCGCGGCGCAATTTCTTGAGATCGGTTTGCGCTGCCGGGAAATCGCCAATCACCTTGCCCTCGGCATCAATCCAATGACAATTGGCGTAGACCATCCCCATTTCGGGGTGCGCTTTCAATTGCCGAACCGCGGCACTGACTGCACCGGGATAGAGGATGTCGTCCGAGTTGAGCCAGGCTAATATCTCGCCAGTTGCCCTGCCAAAGCCCTGATTGATTGCATCGGTTTGTCCTTTGTCTTTTTGAGATTGCCAATAGGCAAGGCGATCAGAATATTTTTCGATAATATCTTTGCTGCCATCGTCCGAGCCACCATCAATAATAATGTATTCAATGTTCGGATAATCCTGGTCAAGAACGGAAAGCATGGTTTCTTCCAAAAATTTTGCCTGATTATAAGAAGGCGTGATAATGCTGACCTTTGGAAATTCTTTTTCGCTCATTGTTCTTTCCTTGAATACCGTTCCTTGCGATTTTTATCAAAAACTTCACGCATATTTTTTATCCCCAGCAAGGAAAGCAGGGCAAAAAGCGTCCGTCTGAGCGTCTTAAACGAAGGAAATGGCTGATAGCGCAACATTTGACCATAAGCCTTTAAGCCTTCTTTGTATTTTCCGGCTTCAACCAAATAAAAGGCGTTCAAGTGATGCGCTCCTGCCCAAATTAGCTTGAAGTTTTCAGCACTCAATGGATAAAAGCGCGGATCTTCGCAAATCCATTTTGCCAGTCGGAAAGCCTCGGGGCCAAATTTTTCTGCCGCAGCCATGTTTTTGGCATCTTGATGCATTCGTGCCCTTGCCCAAACTTTGTTCGGGACATATTGAGGTTCGGCGATTGCCGCCATTTTGAGCCAGAGCTGAACATCCAACAAATAATTGAAGCTGAGGTCAAGATAACCGGCCTCTTCCAAAACTTCCCGGCGCATAAAAACGCCGGGTTGGCCGATAATCTTGAATGTCATCAGATCTTTCAGCTTCCAGTCGCCATAATGCATCAGGTTGAAGGCTTCGCCGTTTTCATCGATCGATTCAACGTCGCTAAAGATAAAACTTGCTTCGGGATAGCGTTGAAAAGCCTCAACTGCTTCTTGAATGGCATTGGGAGCATAGAGGTCATCGGAATTCAGCCAGGCGACAATTTCTCCGCTTGCCTTTGCAAAGCCCTTGTTGATGCCATCAGCTTGCCCGCGGTCTGGCTCCGAGACCCAACCGGAGAGCCGGTCTTCATATTTTTTAATAATTTCGAGGCTGTTATCGCTTGACCCGGCATCAATCAGCCAATATTCAAGATTAGGATAGTTTTGATTGAGAACAGAGAGAATTGTCTGTTCCAAAAACGCTCCCTGGTTAAAAGAAGGCGTGATGATGGATACTCTGGGTTGTTCTGCCATGCTCTTATTTTCCACACCTTTAGTATAAACCGATTCAGTGTGAATCTTTATTTTGGTTCAGTCATGCTTAGGAAACAAGGATTGATAATCAACCTTTTCAAAAATTTGGAGTTTGCCGTCAACGGTAGCGTCCAGAATTTTGCGATTGTCTTCTTCAAAAGCTTTCCGAGCCAGGCGATAGCCGAGTTCGGATGTTTCCAGATCGGGCAGCTGCCAGCGGAAGCCTTTGCCAAAATAAGCAGCGGAGAAGTGGTTGGGGTCGTCGCCCTCGGACTGCACGGTTGTGTTCGGTGCGCCTTTGGTGGCAAAGCTGTGATCGACACCAATCAAAATCACTTCACTAAAACCGAGGTGATAAGCCAGCTGTAAACAGACGTTGGTTACGGTTGCACCTTCCCAAACTCTGCCTCGGACATCCTTTGAAAACTTTGGAGAGGTGTAAGACGTGTACAAAAAATGCATCCAGGGGTCCATTGAGAGCCATTTCCGCGCTCTCCAGGCAAAAAACTTGGGGATTTGCAATTCAGAAAATTCTTTTACCGATTGTTCGACCACCAAATCGTTCACACAAACCAAAATATCCGGCGTGAAATTAAGTTCATCTGCAGCCAGAAAAATGCGGTTCATCCCAATACAAAAATCATCTTTCAATTTTGAAAGGTCTGTGTTTTTCAAAGAAGGACCGTTCCCGACCACAAAACAGCGTTCGCCTTTGTGACTGTCTTTTAGCGCAGCTAATTTGCGTTTGGATTCCAGCCGCCAGGGGTGAAAAGTCGCTGCCGGCAATTCGGGCAGACGGCGTAGACCATCATAAGTGCGCCGGGCAAAGTCCATGAAACGATCTTTGAATGAATCCGCCATCTCAAATTCCTATTCCGTGCTCAAACGGCAAGTTGCGCCGCCATCAACAACCAAAGCCTGACCGGTGATGAAGCTTGAAGCAGAATTGTCACCCATGAAATAGATTACAGAGGCAATTTCTTCCGGCTTGCCAACCCGTCCATTGACGGTTTTGGCTGCCAAAGCAGCAAGTTGTTCTTCCTCCGAAAGCTCATTCTCAAATCCGCGATGAAAACCGGCCCGCAACATGGGGGTATCAACCGCACCCGGTAAAACAGCATTTACTCTGATGTTATCCGGTGCAAATTCAATCGCCATTGCGCGCGTGAGCGCAAGCAAACCGCCTTTGCTGGAAGCATAAGCAGCAATATTCGCCGAAGTTGCCACCGCATGAACGGAAGAAACATTGACAATCGCTCCGCCACCTTCGGCTTTGATCAAGGGGTAGGCGAGTTTGATACCCAAAAAGACCGTCCGCAAATTCGAAGCCATCACATCATCCCACTCTTCCGTACTGGTTTCGAGTAAGGGTTTGGTCACCTGATAGGCGGCGTTGTTTACCAAGACATCGAGGGTTGGAGTGAAGCTTTTTACTTCTTCATAGAGCTTTTCAAGATTTTCGGGAATGGAAATATCGGCTTCGATATAAAGTCCGTCTGAAGGAAATTCATCGTAATGTGGTTGACGGTCAACACCGATAACCCTGAAGCCGCGTTGATTAAAGTAGGCGACCGTTGCCCGACCAACACCACCGGCCGCACCGGTCACTAAAACGGTTTTCGTTTTCTCAGTCATTTTTCATTCCCTTCGTTAGTAAACTATGCCTTCTTTTCAAGCGCTTTGAGGCTTTCGACATCCCCGACGGGGATATCCAAGCCAATCAAAAGGTTGCGAATCGAATTCCAGTGAATCCGCTCCCAAAAGAAGGGGCTGCTATTTGTGTTATGTGGCGAGAGCAGAACATTATCCATCTGCTTGAGTGGGCTGTCATCAGAAAGCGGTTCGATTTCAAAAACGTCCAAAGCAGCTCCGCGCAAACGGCCCTCCTGCAAAGCTTGAATCAAAGCATTTTCGTCAACAACCGGTCCACGGCAACTGTTAATCAAAACAGCACTTGGCTTGACCTGCCTGAGCGTTTCCTGGTTGATCAGATGCCGAGAAGTCGGATTGAGTGAAACGTTTAGACTAATATAATCGGAGCGTTCCAACAAATCTTCCAAGCTGGTCATTTCGATACCCATTTCGATAATGAAATCCGGCTCAATTTCAATGATGTCGTTTGCCAAAATGGTCATGCCAAAAGCACGTGCCCGGCGAATAAGCGCTTTGCCGATGTTGCCTACGCCAACCACACCCAATGTCGATTCCATCAGTGTGTGACCTGAGATTTTTTTCCATTCTCCAGCCTTCATTGCCTTATCCATCCAGGGAACATTGCGGGCAAAGCTGAGCATAGCAGCCATGACACTTTCGGAAACAGGAACTGTGAAGGCATTCGGCGTACGCCCAATCATGATGCCATACTTCTCACAGGCTTCGGGGTCAATCGCATCGACGCCGGTGCCCCATTTTGAAATGACTTTCAATTTTGAGGCGTTTGCGGCAATCACCTCAGCCGTATAGCGATCATCGCCACAAATCGTGCCCTCATATTGACCGACAAATTGGAGCAATTCATCCACTTCTAATCTTTCGTTTACTTTGGGAATAACGACATTCAAGCCAAAAGATTCTAAAACAGGGGTAAAACGATCCATGTAGGGGATCATGTAAGGGGCGGTAACTAAAACAGTTCTCATTTTGGGCTCTCTATTGATTTTTGATTAAACTTTCGGCGATAACGAAATCAAGCTCTTCGTCAATATCAGTTGCTTCACGGGCATCCATCTCAAACATTATCGGGCGCTCTCCCAAACGATTGCGCCGGTTGACCAGCGTTTCCCTCGTGAAAAGATAGATACAAGAGTTTTCTTCATAGATGGGGGGTAAATCCTGGGTGCGCAAAAGAATCGCCGGGTTGTGATTGACCGCCCTGCCAAGCGCATCCCACAAGCGCGTTTGCCAACGGGTAACGCTGAAGAGTGAATCATATTCCGGCCAGGAGGAGCGCAATTGCTGGATTGCCTTCGAAATAGTCCCGGCT
>JAGOIM010000134.1 GCA_017995665.1 Anaerolineaceae bacterium
ATCCACACTAAGCTGCGATTTCAACAAATCGCGGACGTGACCAACCGAAGCTATCACTTCGTAATCTTTGCCCAAAAACCGTCCGATTGTGCGCGCTTTTGCCGGCGATTCAACAATCACCAGGGGTTTATTGCTCACCCGAAGGGCGCCGCTATTAGACTTTTTAGTGTTGCTTTTCGCGGTGCTTGTGGATTTTTTCTTTATGGTTTTCTTAACCGTCGTTTTTGTAGCGGTTTTTTCTATTACAGATTTTTCCAAACCTTCATGGGCCGGGGTTGTTCCAATTTTATACATTTTGGAACCACAAACCGAACAAGTGCCGGTTGTTACCGCCGATCCGCGGGCATTAAAACCTGCAACAGGATTGACGATTTCTCTTTTTTCTTTACATTTCAAACAATATGCTTCCATTTATAATACCTCTCGGCTGCTTTATCCCACAGTAGCCGGGCACTATAATACCATATGATTTTAAATGTCAAGCTTCTTTTGCAAAGACTTTGCTAAAATTCCCACTTTTTGACCCGTTGATATTCCATTCCGTTTTCGCGTTGTAACAAACCTTTTAATTCCATCATGGTTAGTTCTGCGGTTAATTTCTCAATCGAAATCGAGGCTCTGGCGCAAATTTCATCGATGTGCAGACTTTCATCGCCCATCAGGCGCAAAATATTTCGCTCAATCGCAGTCAGCTCGATTTTTTCTTTCTTTGTTTCCATACCGCTTCTCGCCAAATTGAGCATTTCTGTGATTATCGTCGGATTGGTCATCGGGGTTGCCCCTTCGGCAATCAGATTATTCGTCCCTTTGCTCATCTGCGAAAGCACCGAGCCCGGCACAGCAAAAACCTCGCGATTTTGATCAATCGCAAATTTTGCGGTAATCAGCGCACCGCTGCGCTCCCCGGCTTCAATCACAACGACCCCTCGTGAGAGCCCGGATATTATTCGATTTCTGGGCGGAAAATTGATTCCATCCGGTTTGGTCCCGGGTGGGTAATCGCTGATAATCGCTCCGTGACGAATAATTTCGCGGGCAAGTTTGCGGTGTTCCGGCGGATAAATCACATCCACACCCGAACCGAGAACCGCAAAGGTTCTTCCACCGGCATCAATCGCTGCCTGATGTGCGATGCCATCCACACCGCGTGCCAAACCGCTGACGACCGTCACGCTGCTTCCCGCCAGATATGCAGCCGTATCCTGGGTAATCTGCCTGCCATATTTTGTAACATTTCGGGTGCCAACAATTCCGATTGCCAAATTGTCTTCCGGCAAAATTTCTCCGATGTAATATAAAACCGGAGGCGGTTGGGCTATTTCAAGCAAAAAAGGGGGATAAGCGGGAGAATTCCAGGTTAAATATTGAATCCCTTTCCGGCGGAGATCTTCTTCAAGATTTTCAAGGATGAGGGATTTTCTGGCGATGAGGACTTGTTCAACTGCTTTTTCAGTCAAACCTGCATTGAGCAATTCTGCTTTGTCAGCCCCCCAGGCAAGCGAGAGACTGCCAAAATAATCAATTAATTTACGATAACGAACCGCGCCAATTCCGCGAGCTGTGCTAAATGCCAACCAATAAAGATCTTCGCTGTTCAATCACGCAATCCTTCGAGCAGTTCGACTTTCATTGTCCCTGCTTCGGTGTCAATTTCTTTAATAACTTGCGGAATTGCCGGAATCAGTAAGTCTTTACCGTCTTCTGCTTGAATGATATAAACGTCATTTGCACCGGTTTCCATGATTTCAATCAATTCACCCAAAAGTTCTTCACCTTCCCAAACTTTTAAACCGATTAATTGATGGTGATAATATTGCCCATCGGGTAATTTTGGCAGATTACGGCTCTTTGTGAAAACTTCGAGATTGGTCAGTTTTGAAGCATCTTCCGGGTTGTCGAAACCATTCAGACGCAAAATTAGCAAATTGTTTTTCCAACGAACAGAGGCAATCACATATTCCTGACGTTCTTCACCCAAAAAGACGGTTTTGCCAGCCCGAATGCGTTCCGGGAACTGGGTGATGACACGCATGTCAATCTCGCCCTTAATTCCGTGGGTTTTTTGCAATCTGCCAATTAATAGATAAGCAGGCTCGGTTCGAGCCAAGCCTGCTTCATTTTTATCGATCTCAGTCATTAGCGTAACTAATCAAGGTCAAGGACATCCATTTCAACTTTTTTGCCTACTCGGGCGGCAGCGACTCTTAGAAGCATGCGCATCGAATTAGCCACCATCCCGCGCTTCCCAATTACTCTTCCGATATCTTCGGGATGCACGCGTAAGCCAAGTTGAACGGTTTTGCCACTTATAGATTCCTCAACAGTCACATCATCCGGGTTATCAGTAATTGATTTTGCCATGTATTCTAAAAGACTAGTGAGGTTATCTTTTTCCATGCTGTTTTCCTTATTAAGTTAAAGCTATTTCGCTTTAATCTGTGCTGCACGAGCCTGATAGATTTTTGCACCTTCATCAATCAGTACAGCTTTGTCTTCACCGCTCTTAAAACGTCCAAAACGGTCGTCAAGTTTGACGATTTTGAACAGTTTTTCAACGGATTCAGTCGGCTGGGCACCAACACTCAACCAATAAAAAATACGGTCCTCATTAAATTCAATCGTACCGGGATGTGTTCTCGGGTTGTATGAACCAACGATTTCAATAAAGCGACCATCGCGTGGGCTTTCTTTATCAGCGACCACGACACGATAATGAGGTTGATGGGCAGAGCCAACTCTGCGTAAGCGAATACGTACCATCTTGCAATTTACTCCTTAATTTCTTTTCCTTGTTTTAATTCGGCTTGAGAAAGGTTGAGAGATGCTGAAGGGGCATATCCTTATCCTAAATCCGTAATTATCCAAATAACCTACCAATATTACCACGTCCTCCAGATTTTTGGAATGTTTTCATCATCTTTTGTATATCCCGAAATTGCTTCATCAGACGATTAACATCCTCAACCTGTTTACCGCAACCTTTGGCAATCCGGCGCCTGCGGCTGGCATTGAGAATTTTGGGATCTCTGCGCTCGGCTGGCGTCATCGAATCGATAATCGCCTCAACATTTTTCAGCTGTTTCTCGGCATCGTTCGCATCGACCGTCTTTGCCACTGTGCCTAACTGACCCGGCAACATCCCAAACAACTGTGAAATCGGACCCATTTTTTTCATCTGACGTAATTGGTTGGCGAAATCTTCCAGGGTGAATTGACCCGAAAGCATTCTTTCAGCATCCTTTGCATTTACCCCATCAGAATAAGCCGCCTCGGCACGTTCAATCAGCCCGAGCATGTCGCCCATTCCTAAAATTCGATTAGAAATGCGGGTTGGGTCAAAAACCTCAAGCGCGTCCAAGCCTTCGCCTGTGCCGAGGTATTTAATCGGAATACCGGTTACTTCGCGAATTGAAATTGCCGCACCACCGCGGGCATCACCGTCAATTTTGGTGAAAACCAAACCGCTGATCGGAATTTCGTTGGCAAAACCTTTGGCAATGTTGAGCGCTTCCTGACCAATCATCGAGTCAACCACCAGCAAAATTTCATTGGCAGGGACCGCCTGGTTGATTCCAACCAGTTCATCCATCAAGGCACTATCCAGCTGCGAACGGCCGGCTGTATCGATTATCAAAAGACTGTAACCGCCATTTTTGGCAGTCTTGTAAGCCTCTTTGGCAATTTGGATCGGTTTTGCGCCTGGCAATGAAAAGACAGGAACGTCAATCCGTTCGCCCAGGGTTTGTAGCTGTTTGATAGCTGCTGGACGGTAAATATCCGCCGCCACCATCATCACCCGCTCGCCTTGTGAGCGCAGCTTTTTGGCGATTTTCCCCGATGCGGTCGTCTTGCCGGAACCTTGCAAGCCCACCATCATCAAAACATGCGGTTTCTCGCCTTTCAGGTTCAGCGGAACCGCATCGCCAAGTGTGCTGATTAATTCTTCGTTGACAATCTTGATTACTTGTTGCGCCGGATTCAGCGCTTTGGAAACCTGGGCACCAACCGCCCGTTCTTTGACGCGATTGGTGAAAGAGCGCACCACCGCATAGTTGACATCCGCCTCGAGCAAAGCCAGCTTGACCTCGCGCATCGCCAATTCAACATCAGCCTCGCTCAACTTCCCATGCCGCTTCAAATTATCGAAAACAGCAGTTAACTTATCAGATAAACTTTCAAACATAGCATAATCTCATTTTGAATTTTTAATATGATACCTTATTTTTGATGTTCGCGAGCCCTTGGATTAATTTTGTTCTGTCCAAGCATGCTCAAAAGCGAAAATTGTTTTCAGAATAAGTCGGGCTCTGCTTCTTGAC
>JAGOIM010000017.1 GCA_017995665.1 Anaerolineaceae bacterium
CTGAATTTGGAAATTGCCCCAATTTTTGTGCCGGGCAGGTCTGGCGAAGATAGGGATTTTTTGGCGCTCGTGATTGGAATCTGCCATTAGACCTCTCATTTTGAAGGTCTGATAGTTTTTTAGAGTCCTTTTTTGCTATAAATTAGGCTGGAAGATTGAGATGGACAAGAAATTCTATCAAAAAAGCATTAAAGAACGTTGGGAGACTTTGAAGCTGCAAGCCGGGTTGAGCGATGACGACCTAAGGGCATATTCTCGCGAAGGTGGTTTGGACGCGGAGACGGCTAATGCCATGGTTGAAAACGTGGTCGGGCTTTATAGCCTTCCGCTTGGAATTGCCCAAAATTTCATCGTCAATGGGCGAGAAGTTTTGGTGCCAATGGCAATCGAGGAGCCCTCGGTCGTGGCAGCGGTCTCATTCATGGCAAAAATTGCCGCGCAAAGTGGTGGCTTTCAAGCCGGAATGAGCGCTCAAGAGCTGATTGGTCAATTGCAAATTCTCGATTTGCCAAATCCCGAAAAAGCTGCTGCCGACATTTTAGCCCACAAGGCAGAACTCTTACAGGCAGCCGAAGCCACCCACCCCAGCCTTGCCAAATATGGCGGCGGTGCTCGTGACATCGAATGTCGCCTTATCAATCAGAGCCCGGCAGGACCGATGCTGATTGTCCATTTAATCGTCGACGTTGGCGATGCGATGGGCGCAAACCTGATTAACTCAATGCTCGAAACGCTTGCTCCTCAGATTGAAAGCCTGAGCGGTGGGCGGGTTCACTTGCGGATTCTCTCTAATCTTTCTGACCGGCGGCTTGCCTGGGCAAAGCTGCACATTCCGGCGGAAAACCTCGCTTTTGCTGAGCATAGCGGCGAGGAAGTGCGCGATGGCATTATTGCAGCCTGGGCTTTCGCCGAAGTTGACCCTTATCGCGCAGCAACGCATAACAAAGGCGTGATGAATGGCATTGATGCCGTTGTTTTGGCCCTCGCCAATGACTGGCGCGCTGTCGAAGCGGGTGCGCATGCCTATGCCACCCGTTCTGGGCAATATCGCAGCCTTACGCGCTGGTCAAAAGCCGAAAACGGTGATTTGCTCGGAGAAATTGAATTGCCAATGGCTTTGGGCATCGTTGGCGGAGCGACCAAAATTCATCCTACAGCCAAAGCTAATTTGAAATTAATGGGTGTAAAATCGGTGGAAGAGCTGGGCGGTATTGTCGCCTCAGTTGGTTTGGCACAAAACCTGGCAGCTTTGCGGGCACTTGCCACAGAAGGCATTCAAAAAGGACATATGAGCCTGCATGCCCGCCAAATTGCTTTGACAGCCGGGGCAAAACCGGAGCAAGCCGACCGCCTTGCAGCGCAATTGGTTGCTGAAAAAAATATAAAATTAGTCCGTGCCCAGGAAATCCTGGCACAATGGAATGAAAAAAATGACAGAAGATAAATTCACCCCCCAAGTCGGAAAAAGCAAATTGCTTGTCCCAAAAATTAAAGTTGGCATTCAAGGTTATGGTGCTTATGTGCCCCGTTATCGCTTGCCTGCCAAAGAAATCGGTCGAATTTGGGGAAACAGCAGAAGTTACCCGGTCAAAGAAAAAGCGGTTGCCGGACTTGACGAAGACGTTATCACCATGTCAATCGAAGCGGCTCGCAACGCACTCAAGCGCTCAGAAATTGACGCCAGCCAGCTGCGGGCGGTTTGGATTGGCTCGGAGTCGCATCCTTATGCGGTTAAGCCCAGCGGCACGGTAGTCGCCGAAGCAATTGGCGCACCAAACGATATTCAAGCCGGAGACTGGGAGTTTGCCTGCAAAGCCGGGACCGAAGCAATGGTTGCGGCGATGGCGCTGGTTGGTTCGGGCATGGGCGATTATGCCCTGGCGATTGGGATGGACACAGCCCAGGGGAAACCGGGCGATGCCCTCGAATATACCGCCGCCAGCGGTGGTGCCGCTTATCTGATTGGACCTCAAAAAGGTTCTCTCGCTTCTATAGAGGCTTCTTATAGTTATGTATCTGACACGCCAGATTTTTGGCGCCGGGAATATCAGGTCTATCCCGAACACGGGCAGCGCTTTACCGGCGACCCGGCCTATTTTGAGCATGTGATGAGTTCTGCCCAAACGATTTTGGCTGAAACCAACCTGAAAGCCAGCGATTTTGCTTATGCGGTTTTTCATCAACCCAACACAAAATTCCCTCAACGCGCGGCGAAGATGCTCGGATTCACACCGGAGCAAATTGCCCCGGGCTTGCTGGCAGGTCAAATCGGCAATACCTATTCCGGTGCGGCGATTATCGGTCTTTCCGCTATCCTGGACATCGCAAAAGAAGGCGACCTGATCTTGATGACTTCCTATGGCTCGGGCGCAGGTTCGGATTCTTTCATTATTAAAGTGCGCAAAGAACTCAAAAAGCGGCGCGAAAACGCCCTTTCAACCCAAGATTACATTGCCAGACGAACTGAAATTGACTATGCAACTTACCTTCGCTTCCGCGGAGAGATTGTGACCCGCTGATGTCAGGCTTGAATGATGTCTACATCGTCGGCATCGGGCAAACCCCGGTTGGCGAACATTGGGATCTTTCCCTGCGAACCTTGGCGAGACGGGCTTTGGATTTAGCCCGTAAAGATGCAGGCGATTTGCCAATCCAATCGATTTTTGTCGGGAACATGCTGGCTTCGAATGCCTCCCGTCAGGCAAATTTGGGGGCTTTGGTTGCCGATGAAGCCGGTTTGGCGGGTAAAGTTGAAGCCTATTCGGCCGAAGCAGCCGAAGCTTCCGGAGGTGCGGCTATCTATCTCGCCTATCAGGCAATCCGTTCCGGCATGGTGGACGTTGCGGCTGTGCTTGGTGTTGAAAAAGTTACCGACGTGGTTGGAGCGGGCATTGAAAACCGCTTGCTAAGCACCGGAATCGATTCGGACTATGAAGCGGCCGAAGGGCTTACCCTCGTTGGGCAATCTTCGCTGCTTTTGCAACGTTATCTCTACGAACATCAATTCCCCCGGGAAGCTTTGGCAAATATCCCTTTGATTGCCCACAATAATGCAGTCAACAATCCGAACGCGATGTATCGCAAGGCAATCAGTTTGGACGCCTACCTCAAGGCACGTCAGGATACCGGCACCTTTAATCAATTTGATATTGCGCCAAATGCTGACGGATCGGCAGCGCTGATTTTGACTCGTAAGGACTTGATTCCCAAAGATTTAGGGCATAAGCCTGTCCAGCTTCTCAGTTCCGCTTACCATACTGACCGCCTGGCTATACATGACCGCCCGGATCCGCTCTTTTTTGAGGCAGCAGCTGTTTCTACGCAAAGCGCACTTCTAAAAGCTGGAATTAACCTTTCAGATTTAGACTTTTTTGAATATTCTGATAACACGACATTGCACGCCTTGCTTTCGCTTGAAGCGGCAGGTTTTGCCCATCGTGGAGAAGCTTGGAAGCTTGCCGGCAACGGTTCGTTGACCTTGGACGGTGCTTTGCCGGTGGCAACCATGGGCGGGCATAAGGCTCGCGGATTCCCGCTGGGAGCTTCGGGAGTCTATCAGGTGGTGGAAGCTTGTTTGCAGTTGCGCGGTGAAGCCGGAGAAAACCAAATTTCCCATGCCCGTTTTGGGATGACCCAATCTCTGGCAGCCTCAGCCTCTGCAGCCGCAACCCAAATTTTGACCGCCTGATTTTTCCGCTCCCTGCTTCCCGTTACCTGTTAGCTGCGTTACCTGTTAGCTGCGTTACCTGTTTCCTGCTTTTCCTTTACATCTATCGGAAAAAATGCCGATTCGTGTTAAAATCTCCTCATGAGTGAAAAAGAAAAAGAAGCTTTCCTCGAAACGCCGGCATCTGCAAAGCATAAGAAAGAACGCATTTGGCAAATCTTCGTACCCATTGGCGTGATTTGTGTTGTCGTTTTAACCGCTTTGATTTTTCTTATCATCCGGGACGCGGAGGGGTATGCTCCTGGAATAAGTAGTCTTGCAGCTTCGGCTACGATTTTAGTTATTCTTCCCGTAATGCTAATCGCATTGATTAATCTGGCGATTATTATTGCTTTAATTTATGGCATGGTTAAACTCAGAGGAGCTGTCCGTCCGCTTGGCTCACGCGTGCTCAAGGGCTTGGAAAACGCACGCTGGAAAATCACTAATTTTTCTGATGCCAGTGCTCGGGCATTGATGACAATAAACGAAAAAGCCGAAATGACAAACCAAGCCTTTCGGAGCTTGAACAAGCGTTTAAAGGATAAAAGGAATTAATATGAACCAAACTACAAAAACCATTCTTTTGGTTGTCGGTGCGCTTGTAGGCGCATTTCTGGGATATCGAGCTGTCAAAAACGTTGTTGATGACATCGATGAACAATCCGGTCAACCAGCAATGACTGCTGAAAAAGGGCTGCAATTAGGCTTGAACGCCGTCAACGCTTTCCAACAAATTAATAAATTAAGACGTAGTTAAAAAGCTAAAGGCTTCATACATTGTTTGATCTCACCTTCTTAGGCACCTCCGCCTCTGCCCCTTCTATTAAACGCGGTCTTTCTTCGCTTGTTGTTTCGCATGACGAGTATCGCTTCATGGTTGATTGTGGCGAAGGCACGCAACGTCAAATCTTAAAAGCCGGAATTGGTTTCAAGAGGCTTAACCACATTTTGCTGACGCATGGGCATCTGGATCACATTTTGGGTCTGGCCGGTTTGCTTTCAACTTTTATGCGCTGGGAAGCGATTGAAGAGGTGAACATCTACGGAAGCCGTCATACAATGGACCGAGTTGACGATTTAGTAAACAGCGTGGTCCTGCGACATCAACCGGCACCAATCCCCTTGAATTTAATTGAGATTAAACCTGGTTTAATTTTCACCTCGGAGAAGTTTCAAATTACTGCCTTTTCGGTGGATCATCGCGGTTCTAATTCTTTGGCATATTTGTTTGAAGAATTCGGTCGGCGGCCTTTTCTAAATGAAGCTGCCGAGGCGCTGGGCATTCCGCCCGGCCCCTGGCGTAAAAATTTGGTTCAGGGGCTGTCAATCACTCTGCCGGATGGGCGTGTTATTGACCCGGAACAGGTTTTGGGTGAGGAAGTGCCCGGCACCAGGCTGGCTGTGGTTGGCGATGTGGGCAAACCTGAACGTTTGGTGGAGATTGTGCGCGACGTTGATGCGCTGGTAATCGAGGCAACCTATTTAAAGGAAGAAAACGAAATGGCAGAAACCTTCGGCCATTCTACAGCTGAGCGCTCGGCAATGCTCGCCAAAGAAGCCGGAGTGGGCAAATTGATTTTGTCCCACCTTTCACGCCGTTACCGTGATGACCAAATATTGGAAGAAGCGCGTTCCGTCTTCCCCGAATCTTATGTCGCCCGAGATTTTGACAGTTATCAGGTAAAAACCGGCGCTTAACAATATTCATTGGCAGTATGCAGTTCAGAAGGAAAGCACCACCTTTTCCGTAGGAGAGATTTTTTCCCGCTCCCTGCTACCCGTTCCCCGCTCCCTGCTCCGTTAATGATAAAATCCATACTTAATATGGAAATGCGAAAACTGATTTTGGCATCAAATTCTCCCAGGCGAAAGGAGCTTCTCGCTTTGTTTGGGTTTCCGTTTACAACAAGCCCCTCGAACACAAACGAGGTAAAGCTCGCTCTCGAAACGCCTGAGCAATACGTAATCCGAATGGCTTACGAAAAGGGGCGTTGCAAACGATTAGCTCCCGATGAATTTGCCCTTTCAGCGGACACGATTGTTGAATTAGACGGAGAAGTTATCGGCAAACCAACAGACGAAGCTGATGCGATTCTCATCTTGAACAAATTACGCGGGAAAACGCACCTCGTTCACACTGCGCTTTCCCTCCATAACGGCGAAACTGACGAAATTATGCGCGATATCTGCCACACCAAAGTTAGCATGCGCAACTATTCCGATGAAGAAATTCAAACCTACCTTAACCAAAATAACTATCTCGATAAAGCCGGGGCATACGCCATTCAGGATGCAGATTTCCATCCGGTTGAAGGAATCGAAGGTTGTTATAGCAATGTAATGGGTTTACCGCTCTGTAACCTCTATCGCCTTTTGCAGCGGGCAGGCTTTGGGCTCGACATCAAAATCGCCGAGCGCTGTCAAGGGTATAATGACATCAAATGCGAAGTTTATCCGCAGATACTGATGAGTTAATTATGAAAAAAACCAATAAAATTTTGACTATCCTGATTGTTTTGGCTAGTTTGCTGACTGCTTGTAATCCGACGCCTCCGGCAACGCCCGTGGTTGAACCGACGGCTTCGCTTCCTTTACCCACGCCAATTGTGAGTACAGAAACGCCTCCCGACCTTGAAACTGCGGCTATTGAATATCTGGAGCTATGGAAAGCCGAAGATTATCCGGCAATGTATGAGCAGCTTAGTCGCTTAACCAAAGATGCTATCACCCTGGAAGAGTTTGAAGAAAGTCATCGTGACACGGCTATAAAATTGACAATGCAGTCAATGGATTACCAAATTCTTTCCAGCATGCCTAATTTAGCCAGTGGGCAGGTGAGCTATCAACTGGATTATGAAACCAACTTGTTGGGGACGATTAGCCGTCAGCCAATCATGAACCTAACGCTTGAAGATCAGCGCTGGCATGTGCAATGGGATGCTTCAATGATGCTTCCTGAGCTGACGAACGGCAATTATCTGGAATTGGTGCTCGAAATACCCGCCCGCGGAAACATTTATGCCAATGCCACCTCAGACAACTATGCTTTGGTCTCTTATGAGGACGCAGTAACCGTTATGGTAACTCCCGGCTACATAGAAGAGGGCACCGAAGACGACATGGTTGAGCTTTTAGCTGAAATCTTCATGCGTTCTGAAGACAGCATCAGAGCAGAGTATGCCAATATCAGCGGTTTTCAATATACGATCATCGGTGATATCATGGCAGATGTTGCTGAAACTTATTATGACCGACTCTCGGCTTTTCCTGCGATCACGATGGATAGCTACAAAGCGCGTTATTATCACGACGGCGGAATTGCACCGCATGTTTTAGGCTATGTCGGGAATGTGCCTGCAGAACGTTTAGAAGAATACCAGCGCCTTGGTTATACGGGCGATGAAAAAATTGGTTATTCCGGTCTGGAACAATGGGGCGAGGAATATTTAGCCGGTACGCATGGCGCGGATTTGTATGTAAAAGATTTACAAGGTCAGGTCTTAACGAAAATCGCTACCAAAGAAGCCAAACCGGCTCAGTCGATTTATACGACAATTGACAGTCAGCTCCAATATTGGTTGCAACAAAGCATGGGCAATCAGGTCGGTGCAATAGTTGTGATGGAACGTGACACCGGCAAAATTTTGGCGATGATTTCGAACCCCGGTTTTGACCCGAACGTTTTTGTTGGTCCCTTTTACACCGCTTACTCAATTGCCGAGATAACCCAAAACCCATTCAATCCTTTGTATAACCGCGCATCACAAGGCGTTTACCCTCCCGGTTCGGTTTTCAAAATTGTTACCATGGCAGCCGCTCTCGAAACGGGTGTTTTCACCAAAGATTACCCTTATTTCTGCGATTCGCTCTGGTATGAACTGGATGGCTTCACCGGAAAAGACTGGACCTACGATAAAGGGCAAGGCGCTTCCGGGCTTTTGACCTTGCAACAAGGGCTGATGCGTTCCTGTAACCCCTGGTTTTGGCATATCGGTTACACACTTTGGAACGACGGCTATCGCACGGCAATCCCGGACGTGGCAGCCGGTTTTGGTTTGGGGAAACCGACCGGAATTGAAATTCCTGAGTTTGAGGGCCATATCGAGACAGAACCGGACCTTTTTGATTATGTCCAGATGTCCATCGGGCAAAGCACGATGCAAAACAGCCCCCTCCAAATTGCCAATTTTATTGCTGCGGTTGGCAATGGCGGCACTTTGCACCGTCCAACCGTTGTTGAACGAATCGGTTTGACCGGGCAAGATCCAGTCTATCAATTTGAAGCGGAAGAAATCGGAAAATTACCGGTATCTGAAGAAAATTTGCAAGCAATTCAAGAAGCAATGGTTATGGTGATTCGCAACCCAAGCGGTACAGCGAACTTCCAATTCCCTAACAATTATCCCTGGAAAGTTGCCGGAAAAACCGGAACATCTGAAAATTCTCTCGGCACACCGCATGCTTGGTTTGGTGGATACACTTTTGAAGAAAATCCTGACAAACCTGATATTGCAGTTGCAATTATTTTGGAAAATGCCGGCGAAGGCTCGGAAATGGCAGCCCCGCTCTTTAGACGAATTGTTTCGCTTTATTTCTCCAATATGGAAAATGCCGGTGGCGTAATGCCATGGGAATCCGAAGCTTACATTCCCGCCCGACCGGAAGAGGATTAGGCCCATTGACTGAGCTTTTGGAAGGATTGGTAATTCGCACACAGGCGGGCTATCAGGACGTGCGAACTGAACGGGGTGATTTCCGTTGTCGTTTGCGCGGCAGGTTGCGCAGAGGTCGGGCGGAAGGCGATTTGGTAGCCGTCGGAGACCGGGTTCTGATTGAACCACAGGAAGACATGACCGGTAGCATCGCTGAGATTTTGCCCCGAAAGAGTGTCTTTTCCCGTAAATTGAGTGGGGTAAATTATGACTATCAGCAGATCATTTTGGCCAATGCCGATTTGGCGATGCTGGTTTTCGCTTGCAGCAGTCCCGAGCCAAAACGCAGAATGTTAGACCGCTTTTTGGTGGTTACTGAGCGGGCTAAAATCCCGGCAGTGATTGTTGTAAATAAAATCGACCTTTTGGGTTTGGAAAAAGCGAAAGAAATTTTCCAGCTTTATGAGGATATCGGTTACAAAATAATTTATGCTTCTGCAAAGACGGGAGAAGGCGTCACAGAAATGCGAGAAGAGCTTTCGGGAAAGCTGACCACATTGGCAGGACCATCGGGTGTCGGGAAATCGAGTTTGATTAACCAAATTCTCCCCGATGCTGAATTGTTGACCTCCAGAGTGGGGAAAGAATCCGGCAAGGGCCGACATACCACCCAGGTTCGCCAGCTCTACGCATTGCCCGAAGGCGGATATGTTGCAGACGTACCCGGTTTACGCACCCTGGCGCTTTGGGATATTGAGCCGGAAGAGCTGGACGCTTATTTTGTCGAAATTGCACCGCTTGTGCCGGAATGTCAGTTTAACGATTGCAGCCACTCGCATGAACCGGGTTGTGCTGTGCGAAAAGCGGTTGAAGATGGAAAAATTCATCCGGAGCGCTATGATTCTTATTGTAAATTGCGCTTTGGCGGTAAAGAGATTGAGGACGAAGAATGAAACGAGGAAAATTCACACTTTTTATGCTGGCTTTCAGCTTAATGCTGGCTGCATGTAACAACGCTGCTCCAACACTTCCGGCTGTGCCAACAGATGAAGTGCCTGAGGCGACAGCTGTTTTGCCTGAACCTACGCCTACAACAGTGCCGGAAACAGTTTTGAACGTCTGTAGCGCTGTAGAGACAAAGAGCTTTTCTCCGCTGGCTTCGGTTTTGAATGTCGCCGAAAAAAACCAATTATCGGTAATGAACCCCAATCCTTTATCAGTTAACCCCCAAAACGGTGAAAGCTTGTTCTTTGAGCAAATCCCAAGCGAAGAAAACGGCGGGATTGCGCTTGAACCGGTAACCGTTCGGGTTGGACAACCAATTTTGGATGCCAGCGGCACGCGTGTTTATCTGGCTGAAGGTACTTTGATTGAGCATGCCATCAATTATTCTCTGGATAATCCGGTCAGCTGGAACCATGAGCAAGACTATCAAATGAACCAATTCAGCGTCAGCTTTAAGTTAAAGCCGGATTTGAAATGGTCGGATGGTGAAGCATTGACCGCAGAAGATTTTGTCTTTGCTTATCAGCTTGCAAGTCAACAGGAGAAGGGGCTGCATAACTGGAATTTGGAAAGAACAGCCAGTTTTGTGGCTGAAGATGAGCAAACCTTGGTCTGGAAAGGCATACCCGGCTTTGTTTTGCGCGATTTGGATGATGCCCTTTGGTCGCCTTTGCCTGCCCACCTTCTAAAAGATTTAACAACCGAGGAACAGTTGCTTCAACCCACTTTGAGCTCCGGCGCATACAAGCTGCTCTCCTCCGAAAGCAATCAGACAATCCTGGAACCAAACCCATTTTTCGTGCTGAATGAGGCGTATCCTGCCTTTGATAAATTGAACTTCAATTTTGTTCCCGATTTGGAAACGGCATTGTCTATGCTGCAAAGCGGACAGTGTGATGTTTTGGACCAAAGTTATCGTCTTGAATCGCTGGATAAAAACCGGCTGGAAACTTTGAGCGCTTCTAATCAGTTGATTGTCGAAAATTGGCAACCGGTTCAACAATTGGTCTTTGGCATTGAGCCCAATCAATATGACAGTGGTTATTACGACATGTGGACAGCGCAACGCCAGGATATTTTGGGTGATATGGCAACACGTCAAGCGATTGCAGCTTGTTTGGATCCGCAAGCACTTTTAAGCGAATATATTGGCTCTCGCCTGCCGGACAGTTTGCCAATAGCTTTGCAAACAATCAACACCCCCGCCTTGGATGCGAATCAGGCTTTGGATGACTTAGGCTGGCTTCGTTCGGAAGAAAACCCGACCGGGCCCCGCATTGCTCAAAGCGTCAACCGGGTTTTGCCCGGAACGGAATTGCGCCTCAGTTTGCTGATTGGTCAAAGTCAGCTGGAACAAAACATTGCCACAAAAATTCAAGAAAAATTAGGCACCTGCGGTATCGCCATTGAGATTGAAAGCTTGCCGGCTGAGCAGCTTTATGCTCCGGGCCCCGATGGGAGACTCTTTGGACGCAATTTTGAGCTTGCTCTGATATCATGGCAGCCTGAACACCGCAACAATTGCCAGCTCTACACCTCGGATCAAATGCCTGCTTCAATCAACAGTTGGATTGGGACGAATTTAGCCGGTTTGAGCGATGCAGAATTTGACGAAGCCTGTTGGCAGAGTTCAACGCGTTTAATTTCGAGCGATGCGCCGGATGATTTGACTTTGATGGCACAAAGCTTGCCTGCTATCCCGCTCATGCCCCACTACCAAATTTGGCTGGCATCCAAGAGCCTGCAGCTGCCCGAAGAAGTCAGCTTAACAGACTTATGGCAATTCTTACCACAAGAATAAAAACCCCGGCTGACAGAAAACCTTTGAGATTAACAAAAAAAGATGCCTTTCGGCATCTTTTTTAATCTCTGAAATAAAGCACTATCCGGCGGCGTTGAGGTTTCGTCTCATACTAAAGCGCAGGACTTCGCGGTTAATCTCTTTCAACTTTTCAAGCAACTGGGCTTGGTCGCCTTGTTCTTCCACCTGAGAAATCAAACTCCCGAGGGTTTGGGTAAATTCATCGTTGATGGCATCACCGGCGGCTTCGAGTACTTTTTCTCTTTCTTCACTGCTTTCAAGCTGGAGCATTTCTTCAATCACCTGCAAAACCGCGCCGCTTGAGCTGGCTGAACGCAAAACGCTGACAATCGCCACTAATTTCTGCAAAGTGGCTTCGTCGTTTGCTTGCTGGGCTTTGTCGACAGCATTATTGAGCACTTCACTGAAAGCCTGGTTGATTTGCGGGAGAACTTTTTGGGTAGCTTCTGCAATATTTTCTGCTGCCAAAAGGCTGTCGAGCAAATTCTGGGCTTCTTCCAATTGCGCTTGCATGGCTTTATCAATCGCATCAACGATTGTGAGAAGCTTTGTCCGTAAGTCTTCTAATTTTTTCTTTTCTTCTCCCGTTGCGGCATCGATTCTTGTAGTCAATTCTTCAAAGAAGGTGTAATCCAAACCGCCGCGCACCATCGACGCCATGGTAGTCAACCGAATTTCGCTTTCGCTGTTTTTGATCAGCAAATCCAGCAGGTTTTCGCGGGTGAGACCGCTTTTGCTAAGCTCCTGAAGTTCGGTCACGGCTGCTCGGGTTTCATCAGCCTCATGGGCCGCCGCTTTGCCTACCGTGGAATGCTCCAAGAGGGCTTTTTGTAAGGATGCCAGGGCATTGACCGTCTGCCGGTCTCCCGTAGCCATTGAAGCCTGAGCCAAACTGGAGAGCAACATGAA
The DNA here is from genome assembly GCA_017995665.1 of Anaerolineaceae bacterium. Classification (GTDB taxonomy): domain Bacteria; phylum Chloroflexota; class Anaerolineae; order Anaerolineales; family Anaerolineaceae; genus Mesolinea. Next base: position 12,098 of record JAGOIM010000017.1, read on the forward strand.
GAGTTCCTCGTCAATTTTTTCGTCATTTTGAGCAATTTGCTCCGGGAGAGATTCAGGGCTGACATTTAATAATTGTTGAAGTAAGAATATTTTTTCTTGTTGCGCTTTCATCATCTCAGGGGTGATACCATCCGCTTCCATGATTACTTCAAACAAACGTTGCTGGGTTAGCATAGTTTGAGGTTGGAAGAGATAAGATTTGCGCTTTTCGGGAGGCAAATCGTCCATAACCTTCTTGATTAAAGGTCCGATCGTTTTTTCTTGCTCTGTTATTGGGGTGTTCAGTTCAGGCGGGAAATAGGTGAGCAAAAGTTCTTTTTCCGGGTCATGGTAGACCATTGGAGTGGGATATGCGCCTTGATAGTTACAGTTTGGGCAGTGGATATGGTTCGCCGAACCTGAAAGCAGCTTATCTTTCGCTTCGGGATCCGTATTCATATCAAACAGGCGGGTAAGGTCCACCAATACCGGTTGACGACAATTTGGGCAGGCTACGCTGATTTTTGCCATAGTTATCTCGATTCTTTATGTTTTAATTATCCCGATTATAACATTCGGACAGCCTTAGTGCTATCAAAAGTCTATTAATATAGTCCAAAACGATTAATGAATAATTTAATCTTATTTTTATTATTGGTGATAGAATTTTTTTGGACCAAATTGTCCACAAATTTTATTGCATCGGTATGGCACTGTTCACAATTGTCATGGGCAACGGTTTTGCTGCTTTCTCTGTAATTACGGTTGGAATCGGAATCCCATTTGTGATCATGCAGGGCGGTAACCCAATCATCGTAGGCGCGCTAGGTCTGACAGCTGGTTATTGTGGAACGCTCATGACCCCGATGGCAGCTAATTTCAACATCATGCCGGCAGCCCTTTTGGAAACAAAAGACAAATATGCTATCATCAAATCGCAGGTGCCTCTGGCGCTTGTCCTTCTGGTGGTCCATATTTTCTTGATGTATTTCCTGGCTTTTTAGAGCTGGCATCCCGACAAGTAGAAAAGGACGGTAACTAATGAAAATTCTTATAACTGCATTCGACCCATTCGGCGGCGAGAGTGTGAACCCTGCCCTTGAGGCAGTCAAATTAATGAAAGACGAAATTGAAGGCGCCCAGATCGTTAAGCTTGAGATTCCTACTGTCTTTCATAAATCGATTGATAAGGTGAAAGAAGCCATCCTTTCTGAAGACCCTGATGTGGTTTTGTCTGTGGGTCAGGCTGGTGGTCGTTTCGATGTGACACCCGAGCGGGTGGCAATAAACGTCGATGACGCCAGGATACCCGACAACGAGGGTAACCAACCGCTTGACATGGCCATCTTTGAGGATGGAGAACCGGCTTATTTTGCCACACTCCCCGTAAAAGCAATGGTAGAGGCAATTCGTTCAGAAGGTATTCCATCTTCTCTTTCCAATAGTGCAGGCACCTTTGTCTGCAATCACATCATGTATGGCGTTCTGTACCATGTCTCGAAGTTGGACAAGCATATCCGGGCAGGATTTATCCACGTGCCTTTCACCCCGGAACAAGCCGTAAAAAAACCCGTACCAGCTCCGTCCTTATCAGCCAGCGATATATCGCGTGCATTGGAAGCGGCTGTCTCGGCAATTGTCAGGAATGAAAAAGACATTGTTGTGGTAGGCGGTAAGATCAGCTAATCAGCGAATTTTGTTTTAGTAAAAAAGCAGTCTCCGGATTTGATGGGGCTGCTTTTTTTGTTATCGATCAGGATTGCTATCCAGGGAGGTGTTTTGTATAGCAGGCAAAATAGAAAACAGCAATTGCCAGGATCGAAAATGACAGTGAAGTGGTTTAGTTATCGCGATAATAACATTCGCGAAGGCAGAGTTCCATTGAAAGTATATTAATATTTTGAACAAGGAGCAGGAAGATGAGCCGGAGGCGGAGAACTGGCATAATCTTTGATTGTTTAAATTTCTAAACAATTGTTTTTGATTTTGCGAGATAATTATTTACATAGAAAAGCTTTTGCTTTCCTAAGATCTTTATATTATCGATAGAAAATGAACATAAATTCATCGGAGTCTATACAATTGCGCATCTTTTTTAGAGTCAAACCCCGGTTTGATGATATAATAACTCATATTCCAACCATCAAAAACGGAGGAAAAATGTTCCCAAGACGAAAACCGACTCTTGTTCTTTTAACGACGCTGCTCGTTTTCTCTTTCCTGACAATCCAGCCATCTCCCGCAACAGCAGTGGCGGAATACGCTTTCCTCGTCGACAGCACGGAGGATCTTCCCGACTTTGCCCCGGGTAATAGCATTTGCAGTGCCAATCAGATAAGCGGTGGTCCATGCACACTTCGAGCGGCTATTACAGAAGCAAACTTAAATATCAACAGCTCTAATATAACCATTGTGGTGCCTCCCGGCATATACACGCTAACTATCCCACCGGACGAGGAAGGTTACAGCCCCAGTAATGGCGACCTGGACATCCAGTCAAACAGTTCAACCAACCGGATTACGATTATCTCAACCGGAGTCCCGGGTGATGTCGTAATCACAACCGGCCCCAATTTCCACGACCGTATCCTCGAGATTGGCTTGGCAAATGTCTCGATTAGCGACATAGTTTTTAAAGGATCGGATTTTGTAATTGCTCCATACACCGCTGGCGGCGGAGCAATTAACAACTACGGCACGCTAAAACTGAAAGGTGTAAAATTCACAGACAATAGCGTTTCGTGTAAGCCAGGAGAGAATTGTGCAAGCTATGTTCTTGGCGGAGCGATTCGAAACGAGGGTACGCTCTCCATTGTTGATTCCAGTTTCATTCGAAATTCGG
>JAGOIM010000018.1 GCA_017995665.1 Anaerolineaceae bacterium
TTTCACCCCAACTCTCTTTCTAAGGAGGGTTGGGGTGAATTGGTTTAACTATATTCCGGGCCAGTCGTCACCGGTGTAGCAGCAAAGCACTAAATCTTTTGCAGCTTTCAGTTCGTCTGCGCGGCGGATTGGGGTGTTGTGGGGAGCGTCGTGGAGCAGCTCGGGATTGGTGCGGGCTTCTTCAGCAATTTTGAGCATCACATCGACAAAAAGATCCAAAGTTTCTTTGGTCTCGGTCTCAGTTGGTTCGATCATGAGCGCTTCTTTGACAATCAGAGGGAAGTAGTTCGTTGGTGGATGGAAATCGTAATCCATCAGACGTTTGGCGATATCCAGAGCGTGAATGCCCTCAACATCTTTCCAAAATCCTTCTAAAACAAACTCATGCATACAGCGACGGTCATAGGGCAGTGTATAAGTACCCTTCAACTTTTCCTGTAGGTAGTTGGCATTCAATACTGCTTTTTCGGCAATATCGCGCAAGCCTTCTTGACCTAACATAGCAATGTAGGTGAAAGCGCGGATGTGCATTCCGAAGTGTCCGTTGAAAGATTTGACACGTCCGATTGTTTTTTCGGGATGAATGAAACCGTAAAATGGAGCGTTTTCTTCATCACCTTCCTCAATGATGCCGATTACCGGATCGGGCAGGTAGTCAATCAAGTGCTTTTTAACTGCAACCGGACCTGAGCCTGGTCCACCACCGCCATGGGGGGTTGAGAAGGTTTTGTGCAAATTGAAATGCAAAATATCGATGCCGACATCACCAGGGCGAAAAACACCAAGCAATGCGTTCATATTTGCACCGTCGCCATAGACCAAACCGCCGGCTTCGTGAACGATGCGAACAACTTCGCAAACATTCTCATCGAAGAGACCAAGCGTGTTGGGGTTGGTGAGCATAATCCCAGCCAGACGTTCGTCACAAAGTGATTTGAGAACTTCGAGATCAACATTTCCGCGTGCGTCGGTTGCCAGAGGGACGATATCAAAACCAAGCATTGCAGAAGAGGCTGGATTTGTGCCATGGGCAGAATCGGGAATCAGCATGCGTGTTCGCTGTGTATCGCCGTGATCTTTGTGATATTTGTGGATAATCAGCGTGCCAACCAATTCGCCCTGAGCACCGGCAGCAGGCTGGAGCGTTACACCGTCGAATCCGGCGATTTCTTTCAGCATTTCTTGCAAGGTGTACATCAGGTAGAGGTTGCCCTGAACGGTTTCAATCGGTTGGAAAGGATGGGTAAAGGCAAAACCGGGCAAGCGGCTGGTTACTTCGTTAATCTTGGGGTTGTACTTCATGGTACAAGAACCAAGCGGGTAGAAACCGAGGTCGATGGCGTAGTTTTTCTGTGAAATTTTGGTGAAATGGCGAACTACTTCCATTTCGGAAACTTCAGGCAAAGGCAATTTTTCACGAAGGAAGCCTTGGGGTAAGGAAGTTTCGGGAACATCGGGTTCGGGGAAGGTAACCCCGGTACGACCGGCAACAGAAAGATCAAAAATGGTCGGATCAGCCATGGTTTTCCTCCGATAGAACGCCAGCCAGATAGTCAATGTCATCACGGCTAATTTTTTCGGTTACTGCAAGCATCAGGTGGTTTTTTAGTTCAGGATAAGCCTGACCGAGGTCGTAGCCACCCAAAATTTCGTGATGCATTAAGTGTTCAAGCACTTCTTCAACCGGCTCTTCGCATTTAATAACGAATTCGTGGAAGAAGGGAGTGGTCTCGTCCACCAGATCAAAACCGGTGATGCCAGCGATTTGGTCGGCGGCATAATGAGCCTTTTGATAGCATAAATTGGCGACTTGTTGGAAGCCATGTTTGCCGAGTAAGCTCAAATAGATTGTCGCTGCCAGTGTCATCAAACCTTGATTGCTGCAAATATTTGATGAGGCTTTTTCGCGGCGGATATGTTGTTCGCGCGCGGTAAGCGTGAGGACATAAGCTAAATTACCTTCCACATCGGTGGTTTCACCAACCAGACGGCCGGAGAGTTTGCGCAAAAGCTCGTTTTTGAGAGCAAAAAAGCCAAGATATGGTCCGCCAAAGGAAAGCGGAATGCCCAGAGGTTGACCTTCGCCAAAAGCGATGTCGGCACCGAAATCACCGGGAGGGGTGAGCATAGCGAGGGCAGTGGGATTGGAAGCAACTGCAACCAATGCACCGTACTCGTGTGCTTTTTCAATCAGTGGCTTGTAATCGATGATTCGCCCGAAGAAATCAGGATATTGAACCATGACCAGAGCGGTGTCGTGGTCGATTTGGTCAATGAATTTCTGCATATCAGGTGCGATACCGGTTTCGATATCGTCGCCAACAAATTGGATGGATTCGTCGCCTTGCATGTAAGTGCGCATAGTTTCACGATATTCCGGATTGACGGCACGAGAAACTAAAATTTTCTTGCGTTTGTTGCGGAAGTGACCATAAGCCAAAATGACCGCTTCGGCGGCTGCAGTTGCGCCGTCGTAGTGTGAGGCATTGGCAACGTCCATGCCGGTCAGGCGGCAAATAAGGCTCTGGAATTCAAAAATTGCTTGCAAAGTACCTTGGGATATCTCCGGTTGGTAGGGAGTGTAAGCGGTATAAAATTCACCGCGTTGGAGCAAATTGTCAACAGCGGCGGGGGTATAGTGATCATAAGCGCCGGCACCAAGGAAACTTATAAAATCTTTGGTGGTGGCATTTGCAGAGGCAATATTCTCAAGTTCATTCAGCGCCTCCATCTCGGTCAGACGGGGGGCTAAATCCAATTCGGGGTAACGAAATTCAGAGGGAATCTCACTAAAAAGATCCTCAAGTTTTTCGACCCCGATGGTTTTGAGCATCACCTCCACATCATGTTTTGTGTGGGGTGTGAACATTGATTATCTCTCCTGGCAGAAGGCTTCGTAGGCGGCTGCGTCTAAGAGTTCATCCAAGCTGGCATCATCTGCGATTTGGAGTTTGACCAGCCAACCGTCGCCATAAGGTTGCTCGTTGAGGATTTCAGGTTTGTCAATTAAGGCTTGGTTGACTTCGATAATCTTGCCGCTAACAGGGAAGACAACTTCGGCAGCGGCTTTGACAGATTCAATTGTGGCAAGGCTTCCGCCAACTTCAACTTCGTCGTCAGGGTCAACTTCGAATTCAACAAAAACAACATCAGAGAGGGCGTCCTGGGCATAGTCAGAGATACCGACTGTAGCAATTCCGTCTTCGATTTTTACCCATTCATCGGTTTTTTGGTATTTAAGTTCTTGTGGTACTTGCATTTGTGTAAAACTCCTTTTTAAATTCGAGAAATGTGAAAAAGCCTATTCGCTTTGCTATTATTCTATCAGCAGTTGGCTGTTTCGGGGAAAGAATGTTTACAAAAAAAGGGGAGCCGGGAGCAGGAATCGGAGAGCAGGCAAAAATTCCCTTTCTATTTTTTTAGATGATTTTCTAAATCATTTTTGAATGCAAGAATTGTGTCAATATTAAGTGCAAAATCGTGGTCACTAATACTAAAATTTGTCATAAATTGGCCATCCCTCTCTCGAATCATAATTGCAGGGAGAAGGTTTCCACCGATGTCGTCTGCATTGACACCACTTCCATAAAAATACCAATTCGTTTCAGTCGGAGGAATATCTGCTTGTGATGCCAAATCGTTGATTATTGTATTGCAAAGTAAATCTCTTAAATCTTCTTCTAATTTTATGACTATTGCGAATTCATCCTTAACGGTCATATCAGCAGATCCATACCAAATATTTCTACTTCTTCTTAATCCATCTTCTGAAGTGTATGTTTCATCATATAGTTTTTGCATTTTTAGCATCTCTCTTATAAAAAAATTCGTTTATCAAGCTGCCTATTGTATTTCCCCACCGCCTAATAAGCGGTCGCCATCGTAGAAGGCAGCGATTTGACCGGGGGTGATGTCGCGCAGGTTATAGATTGCTTTCACGGTTGCGTGTTTAGCATCTAAGGGCGTAATTATCGCTTCAACCGGTGTGGCACGATAGCGGATTTTTGTTTCAGCAGTTATCGGCTCAAGTAGTGGCTTTCCGTCAATCCAATTGAGTTTGTCAACATAAAAAGTGTCTGAACCGAGTTCGCCCAAAAAACCAACAATCAAGCTGTTGTCATCTATTCTTTTGTCAATGACATAAAGTGCTTCTGTGGAAGCGGGCAAGCCTTTGCGCTGGCCAATTGTGTAAAAAGGCAGACCTTGATGTTCTCCCAAATGTTTTCCCTCTCGATTGTAAATTGGACCGACTTGAGGCTTACGGTCAGAATGTTCGCGCAAGAAATCACGATAATCTCCGCAAGCGAGGAAGCAGAGGTCTTGACTGTCGGGTTTGGTTGAAACCGACATGCCTAGCTCAGTGGCGATCTCTCGAATTTGGGCTTTGCTGTAGGTGCCGAGAGGGAAGAACGTTCGCTGTAACAAGTCTTGAGTCAAAAAACTGAGCATGTAGCTCTGGTCTTTTTTTGGATCGCTAGCTTTCCAAATTTGAGCCAAACCATCATCGTCTTTTTTGAGGGAAACATAATGTCCGGTGGCTACAAATTCTGCACCAATCTCATTCGCTTTGTTGATGATTGCCGCCCATTTAACCTGGGGATTGCAGAAGAGGCAGGGGCTGGGGGTGAGCCCGTCGTTATAGGCATCCAAAAACGGTTGGATAACTTGCAAACGGAAAGTCTGACGAATGTCGAGAAAACTGACTTCAAAATTGAGCTTATCGGCAATTTCCTGAACATCATGGCGTTGCGTATCCTCGCCCCAGGTGAGCAGGTTTAAGCCATGAACCTCATAGCCTTGTTTTTGCAAAAGATGAGCGGCGACGGCGCTATCAACGCCACCGCTTAGTGCTAATACTACTTTTTTCATAGGCAGCTATTTTAACAGATTTCAGTTTGCAGTATTCAATATACTGTCGACAGTTAGCAGTGTGCGTTGGCTGTCATAACCTGAATAAATCAGAGGTCAAACTCCTGGCCTTTTTCGGCGTAAATCGGCGTGGGCAAGTCGGGGTGTTCGGCAAGTTTGCCAATCAAGGTATTGGCTGCTTTTTCTTCGCCATGAACCAGGATGATTTTTTCCAGGCTGTCCTTGCTTGAAAGCGCATAATCAACCAACAAGTTTTGACCGGCATGGGCAGACAAGCCACCGATTGTGACCACTTCAGCTTTCCGGAAATATTCTTCTCCAAAAATCTTGACCTTGCGTTCGCGGTCAGCCAGACGACGGCCAAGTGTGTTAGGTGCTTGCCAGGAGATAATCAGGATGGTGTTTCGGCCGTCTTCAATATTGTTCTTCAGATGGTGCAAAATCCGTCCGCTTTCCGCCATACCGGAGGCTGAAATAATGATCATCGGCTCTTTCCATTCATTGAGGGCTTTCGATTCGTCGACGCTTCTGGTGTAAATAATGTTGTGATAATCCAAGCCTTGCATGCGATGTTCGGCGATAAACTGCCAGGTTTCGTCATCAAAACATTCTGTGTGCTTACGGTATAAGTCCGAGGCATTGACCGCCAGAGGGCTGTCGACAACAATCGGAATGTCGGGTAAATCGCCATTTAAGACAGCTTCGCTCAAGAGATAAGAAAGATTTTGAGTGCGGCCCACCGCAAAAGCGGGGACGATAATCTTGCCACCCCGGCTGACCGTGCGCCGAACGGCATCGATGAATTCTTCATAGGCATCATCAATATTTTCATGGGCTTTATCGCCGTATGTGCATTCCATCAGCAAGGTTTGGGCGTCGCTGGGTAAAACCGGGTCACGAAGGATTGGTGTATCATGTCGCCCAATGTCACCGGAAAACCAAAGGCGTTTGGGATTGCCGTCATCGTCCGTATAGTCAATCACAACCGCTGCTGATCCTAATATGTGGCCTGCTTCAAGCAGTTGAACCGTCAGACCGGGGATAACTTCCTTTTTCTCTTGATACCATAGGGTGCGGAATTGAGGCATAGCCATCATCGCATCCTTCTGAGTGTAAAGCGGTTCTAAGGCAGGTTTGCTCTTTTTTTTACGAGATTTATTGAGATATTTGATATCGTTTTCTTGAATGTGACCTGAATCGCGCAACATGATGTCCGCTAAATCGACTGTGGCATTTGTAGCATAAATAGGGCCATGAAAACCTTGTTTTACCAGGTTTGGAATATTGCCACAATGGTCAATATGGGCATGGCTCAGCACCATGGCATCGATTGCTTTTGGATCGAAAGGGAAATGCAGGTTTGTGAAATAGGATTCTTCGCGCTTACCCTGGAAGGTTCCACAATCGAGTAAAAGTTTGTGTTTTTGATATTCAATTAAATGCATTGAGCCGGTTACAGTTTGAGTTGCGCCATAAGTTGTTAGTTTCATTGGTTGTTCCTTTTAACGATTTGGAAGAGGCGATCGCCATATTTTTGGAGGCGATGAGGGTAGTTTTGCATTACTTGGGCGAGGTCTTCTTTTGTTTGGGGATCGTGGTGAGCAAGGAGTTCAACTAAATCACGCGAGATGACCGCATTGGAGGGGATTTCCTCTTTTTCGCCCACTTTTTTTCGCCATTCGAGCAATTTCTCGCGTAGTTTCATTTCACGATCATTAAGGCGATGATTATCGCGGGGTTGAACAGCGACAGGGTTTTCACGCCAGGTGTTGACGGTTTGCATAATTTGCCTGCCGAATCGCCGCAGCATCACAGGTGTGAAAGAGGGTAAGAGGCTTAGCTCTTCAAGGTAACGGGGTTGAGTTGAAGCGACTTCAATCAGGACTTTGTCAGAAAAAACTTTGAATGGTGGTCTATCGTTAGCTTCGGCGATTTTTTCACGGAGATGATTTAATTCTTTGAGCAAGCTCAGGGCCCGGGGATTGAGATCTTGTGCGCCTTTGACGCGCCAGAAATTTTCTTCATGATCTTTCATGGCTGGCGTGATACGCGCTAAAGCGGTGCAATCTTCCAAAACGTCTTCAAGGCGATTTTCTTCTTTCAATTTTTCTACCAAGAGGTCACGCAGGCTGAGCAAATAATGGGAATCCAGTTGTGCATAGGAAAGCATTTCATGGTCTAATGGCCGTTTTCCCCAATCGGCTCGTTGATATTTTTTTTCCAATTTGATGTCAAAATATTTTTCGAGCAAAGCCGCCAAACCGATTGCCGGTTCTGCCAGGGCAGTCGCTGCCAGCATTGTGTCGAAAAGGTTATTGAACTCCATGCCAAAATCGCGTTTTAGCGTTGCCAAATCATAATCGCCGGCATGGAAAACTTTTTGGATGGAAGGGTCAGCGAAAACTTCAGCCAGTTCGCTCATGTCATTAATTCTGAAGGGGTCAATCAGATAATCGGTACCGGGAATTGAAATTTGAATCAAGCAAACGCGTTCGCGGTATGCGTGAAGGCTGTTGGATTCTGTGTCAATTGCAATGGAGGGTTGTTTTTTGAGTTCTTCCACCATCTCGTGGAGGCTTTTTTGGGAATAAACCATTACTGCAGGTCTGATTTTTGATTCTGGCATGGGGAGATTATATCAGGAATTAGAGCCAAGGGGATAGAGCCAAGGGGATAGAGCCAAGGGGGTAGTGCCAAAGAAACAGCCACTCTAAGAAATCGGGATTTTAGTGGAATACCAAACTTAAATTTCGTTTAAAGATAGAATTGATAGAAAATTTTCATTTTACTTTAGGAGTGATATGGCTGATCGAAATTTTAAAGGTTTGATTGTTTGGCAAAAATCCATGGATTTAGCAGTAGAAATACATGAATTAGTCAAATTTTTACCAAAAGATGAACTGTATGGCATTTCAAACCAGTTACGCCGAGCAGCCGTATCCATTCCATCCAATATCGCCGAAGTATATGCAAGGAGCTCCACCCCAGACTATACAAAATTTTTGTCCTACGCTCGAGGGTCAAATGCCGAAGTGGAGACTCAGCTATTAATTTGTTTTCGGTTGGATATTTAACAGAAAAGCAAATTGAAAAAGCATTAGCTTTATGCCTTGAAATCGTAAAAATGCTTTCTAGAATGATATTAAATAACAAATAATAGTCTTCTTGCAGAATTACCTTGACTGCCTTGGCCCTAATCTTTCCCCTTGGCTCTTGGAACTTGGCACTTAGCTCTTCAAACTTGGCTCTATCCTTTTAGAAATTTCCCGCTTTGCTCCACATAATCCAGAGATTGATGTCTGAAGTATGTATTATACAGTTCGGCGTAATGGCCGCCTTTGCTGAGCAGGGCTTCGTGGCTTCCTTGTTCGACGATCTCTCCATGGTCCAAAACCAAAATTCGGTCTGCGGATTTGACAGTCGAAAGGCGGTGGGCAATCAAAATACTGGTAGATTGACTCAAAATCAGGTTCAAGGCTTGTTGAATTTGTTGCTCGGTAAATGGATCGATACTGGCTGTTGCTTCGTCGAGGATGAAAATAGATGGTTTGTGCACTAAGACGCGCATCAGAGCGACCAATTGGCGCTGACCCATCGAAATGTGCGCTCCTCTTTCACCGACCTGGGTTTCCAAGCCATTCGAAAAAGTTTCCAGCCATTCCCCCTTTCCCACTAAATTAGCCAGGCGTAAGATTTCCTCCCGGCTGTTATCCGGTTTGGCAAAACGGATGTTATCTTCAATTGTTCCTTCAAACAAGAAGGGTGCCTGGTTAACAATTCCCATCTGCAAACGCAAATCGGTCAAATCGAGTTTACGGATATCAAGGTCGTCAATTAGCAGCTCACCCTCTTGAAATTCGTAGAAACGAGCAACCAAACGAGCAATTGAAGATTTTCCGGAGCCGGTATGCCCGACAATTGCGATATTTTCACCGGGTTTGATGTGTAAATTAAAGTCGTCCAAAACTTTACCGCCGGTTTGATAGCTAAAGCCGAGGTGGTTAAAGTCAATTTTGCCGCTGATACTTGGTAGTTTGATGGCGTCAAGTTGTTTCACGCTGTGTTCACTGTCAATAAGAGCGAAAATCCGTTCCGCGGCTGACATACCGGTTTGAACTTGAGTCCAATAGGAAGTGATTTCCAAGACCGGCATAAGGAAGCGATCGGTAGAGAGTAAAACTAAATACCAGGCTCCTGCGCTGAGAAAACCCTGCATAACATTTAAGGCGCCATAATAAACCATCAAGGCAATCGAGAGGCTGCTGATGACGCGCATAATCGGAAAAACAATGGAGAGCGCTAAGCCGCGCTGTATATTTACTCGATAAGAAGCTTTGTTTGAATCCTGAAATTCTTGATAAATGGCTTCTTCCTGGCGAAAGTTTTTTGCAACAGAAATACCGCTGATGGTCTCTTTGATGGTTGCATTGACGTTTGCCATTGCCCGCATTCCTCGGGTGGTTACTTTTCTGGCGATTTTTCGATAGGCAATTACGAAGAGTATAACAATTGGAATAAATGCCATCAATGCTAAGGCTAAACGCCATTCTGTTTGGAAGAGAATGACGGCTGTTACGATTGATTGCAAGAGGCTGGTGAGCACATCTGTGGTCAGACGGATCATGGTCCCAAAATCGTCACTATCGGAGGTGATGCGAGAGACAATTCTTCCGGATGAAAAATTGTCGTGAAATGCCAAATCCTGCCGCATCGTTGCTGAAAAAGCATCAACAGTCAGATCACGAATTAAATAGGCAATCACTCTTGCCATCATTCGGCGCAGAAGGTAATAAAAAACAAAACCAGAGACTTCAATAACAATTACCGCGATAACGAGATAGACAAAATTGTTGAAGTTGGGGTTTGTAGCCAGCTGACCATCCAGCACTCGTGAAACTAAAACCGGAGGCAAGGCACCGATCACAGCCCGAATGATTACAACCAGAAGGATTAAAAAGAGTTGCTTTTTATATGGTTTGGCATAGGCCCAAATTCGGCGCAAAAGTGCACTGGTATTGTAATTTCTGTCATAAGATTCCCCTGAAAGTCCGGCAAATATACCCATCTTAAACCTCCCTAAAAATATCTTGATAGGCTTTTGAGGTTTTCATGAGCTCTTCATGATTGCCTATTGCAGAAATTTTGCCCTTACGAACCACAATAATCAGGTCTGCCCAACGGATTTGAGAGAGCCGATGGGTGATAATAAAAGTCGTTCGGCCTTCTGAGGCTTTTTTGATGGCACGTTGAATTTCGTCCTCTGTTTGACTGTCAATCGCACTGGTTGAATCGTCGAGGATAAGAATGTGCGGGTCGGTTAAGAATGCTCGCGCTAAAGCCAGCCGCTGGCGCTGTCCGCCGGAAAGCGTGGTTCCTCTTTCGCCAATGATAGTTTCGTAAGCTTCGGGCATTTCACTGATAAAATCTGCTGCCTGTGCTTCTTCGGCTGCTGTTTGAATTTCTTCCATTGTCGCTTCCGGTTTGCCAAAGGCAATGTTTTCGGCAACCGTTTTAGAAAAGAGGAAAATATCTTGTTCGATAATTGAAATTTGACTGCGCAGGCTATCCAATTTCCACTCGCGCAAATCAATGCCATCAATATTAATCGCGCCTGAAGTGGGGTCGTAGGTGCGATTGATGAGATGAATCAGGCTGGTTTTACCGGAGCCGGTCTGCCCGACAATGGCAACCGTCTGGCCCGGTTCAACCGTAAAATTGATGTTCTGTAGGGTTGGCTTTCCTTTTTCGTAAGAAAAGCTAAGGTTCTTAAATTCAACTTTGCCCTGGATACGGGCAGTGTGTCCTTCGGCATTTTCATCGAGATTGTTTTCGCTGTTCATAATTGATAACAAGCGTTTTGCCCCTGCCAGTCCGGAGGAGATCATTGAATAAGAGCGGATGGAAGTGTTGGTTGGAAAACCAAGCATTGAAAGAGCGCTGAAATAGGTCAAAACCGAACCAAGTTCAATCTGACCGTTTTGGACAAGGATTAATGCGTGTAGTAGACCAAATCCCATCGCCAAAGCAAGCAAAAGCAAGGGGATAAAACGTGCTTCGATATCTCCCAGAGCAATCGTGGCATCACGATGAGCTTGGGTGTTTCTTCGGAAGAGTTCGATTTCTTTTTCTTCCTGGCCAGCGGCTTTGACGGTTTCGATGCCGTCGATATCTTCGGAGAGGCGGCTATTGAGCTTTCCAAAAGTGGAGCGCACTTCGGTGGTTACCGGTTTTAAGATTTTTAGATAATGCCAAATGGAGATGAAATAGGCGATAATAAAAATAGTCGGTGTCAGCAGGAGGGCAGTGTGAATGGATGCGCCAATTACCAGGGGAATGAAGAGGAAATTCAAGGAGCCGAAAACCATATTGATGCCCGGGCTGAAGATATAATTGACTTCGCGGATGTCGTTGGTTGCGCGAGCCATCAGATCGCCAACGGATTGAAGGCTGTGGAAAGTCATGCTTTTACCAAGCAAGCTGATATAAAACTCTTCCCGAATGTCGCGTTCGATTCTTTGAGCGGTAACCTCGAAACCATAATTTCGGGCAAATTGTGAAAAACCGCGAATGGTTTGGGTGATACCAATCAAGGCTGCGCTGCGAAGAGCAAGGTCTAAGGAAGGTGCTCCGGAGGTGAGGTTAGTAAAAACCCGGCCAAATTCAACTGCAGGAATACCGGCAAGGGCGGCATTGCCAACCGCACCAAGCAAGGCAATTAAAAAAATACCCCAATGATGCAGGGCATGACTGGCAACCCATTTGATCGGACTTGAGCGCCAGGTTTTGTATTTGAAAGGGATGGTAAATTCACTTATTGTCATGTTTTATCGCTTTTGTAGTTTCATTTTAATGCAGACTTGAGATTTAGACATGGTTTTTTACAAATCAGAGAAATAGAATAAAGGGAGCAGTTAGAAGCAAATCGTGCTTCCCGTCTCCCGATCCGTTCTCTGTGTAAACTGAAAAACCTTGGTACTGGTTTTTATTTGCTATTAATAATCAGGCAAAAGGTAAGGATTTAGGGAAATTTGAAGTAATCGTAGAAATCTGTAAAGGTGGTTTTGGATTCTCAGATATCAAATATCTTTGAAGGTCTACCGCTAAAGTTGGTTTTGACTATGAACAAATTACCTGCAGATGCTTGGGATTGACGGTCTGTTTCACTTAAACCCACATATGCCGAAGTGATAAACAAGCTCTTAAAATCTTTCCCTCCAAAAGCTAGCGAAGTAGGGCGTTGAACAGGCAAGGCGATTTCAGTCAGGATTTTGCCTTCAGGATTGAGCTGGATGACTTTCCAGCCATCCCAGATTGCTGACCAGATGTTCCCTTCAGTGTCGAGCGTCAAGCCGTCCGGTGTGCCAATTGACGTTTGGAAAAAAACTTCTTTATTGGATAAAAGGTTAAACTCGGGGTCTATTTTATAACGATAAATGGCGTTTTCGGCTGAATCGGTATGATAGAAATATCCTCTTTCCACATCCCAATCCAAGCCATTGCTGATGCTAAGATTTGAAATTTTCTCTTCCAAAGTATTATTTTTCAAAATCCAGAGACTGGACATGCCTTGGGGACCTTTGCTGCCAATCCAAAAGCGACCAAGCGGGTCAATTTTGCCATCATTAAAGAGCATTCGATGATCGGGAAGCTGGACAGCCAGGAGCAATTTTTTCTGATTCGACTCCGGATTCCAGAGATAAAAACCAGTTTCTGTTGCCAGGATAAAATCTTTTTCACCTGCGAGGGCAATGCAACCAATTTTCTCATGAAGGGCATAGTTGAGAATCTGTTTTGTTTCCGGTTCGAGAGAATGGATGATGCCGTTATCAATATCGACCCAAAAGAGGAGCCCCCGACGATGATCCCAAAGCGGAGATTCTCCGAGGCGGTCTTGTGATGTGGCTTCGCTAAATTTTTGCTCTGATGGGTTTGCGTTTAAGTGCATGGCAAAAGCTATCCTCAGTTTGTTTGGCTGCAAATATCTTTAAAAGTCGTGGACGTAGACCATAACAATTCATCTGACTGAACAAAATAGACCAGATAGGTTAAGACGTTTTTTGTCTCCGGATCCTGGCAGCCAAGGGCAATCATATCTTCGCCGTTAGGAAGATTTTTAGTTAACTCTATGCCATAGGGAATCGATATCTCATATAAATCCGGCGTTAATAAAGTGAAGGTCAAGGCTTTACCCCCGACAAGATCTTCAGTTTGCTGATAAGCCGGATAAATTTCCCGTCCGTAGAGAAAAACAGTATTCGGATTATCATAAAACTCTTTCATATCCTCTGAATTAATTTCAATTTCCTGTTCAATTTTTTCCATCGGTAAGCGGGCAAGAACCATTTCTTTTGACTCATTATGATACAAAGTTGGAAAGGCTACATTCAGGACAGGCAATGAAAATCCAATAATCAGCGAAAATGCTAAACTTAGATAAAAGGGCAACTTAGAAGGCTTCGCTTCTTTTTGGTAGCCGGGGATGAACTCAGGGAGAAGATTCAATTTCCGTAAAAGTGTAAAAATCCCCAAGAGAAAATAGAGGTAAACAACCCAATCTACAGGAACGAGATAGCGACTTCCGGAGGTTCGGACGAGTGCATTGGAAAGATAATAGGACATCTGAATGACCAGCGGGATTAATCCTGCCCATCTAAAATTCTTCCAGGCAGTGGCAATTCCAAGCGAAATGAAAATTAAGTTCAAGCAAAATGCTAGGATATGTTCAAGCGGCATCTCGCCATCCCAGGTAACCGGTTCTTTCCAATATTCTTGTTCAAGGATGGTGGTTGGGTGGGCTGGATAGATTTGGAAAGGCAAAACAAATAAGGATTTTATCTGATTGTTGAGGAAATGTCCAAGCACCATGGATATTTTAGACTTATAAAAATCTATAGTACCGTTTTCAGCATTGCCTATTGTGGCGACATCGTTGTCACCGGCAGTTGAGGGTTCATTAACGCCAGATTCTGGAATTGATGTTGCTTGTGCAGTAGCAAGCTCTTCAGTTGTAGAATCTGAGATTTTTGTTGGTTCTAAAGTAGCTGTATCTTCGAGGAATTCTTGCCTGACATCATCAAGTTTCGGGGCAAAGCGAGTGGATAATGCTGCCTGTATCTTCCAGGTGAGCGGATTGGTTTCGTAGTTGATTTGATTGTAGACTGTCCATGGCAAAATTGCTATTGCGATCCCAAGAATGAAAAACAATAATTGGGGCAGTCTGGACTTGATTTGTTTACGCCAAATGAAAATAAGGTAGATGAAAATCAAGGCAATAACAACAAGATTATTTGAACGGACAAAACCGGCAACTCCCATGACCGTACCCGCCAACAAGGGCAATGCCTTGCCTGGTTTTTCTTTTTTTAGCCAGGTGAATATCAGATATGCCGTTAAAATCAGCAATAATGCAGATGGCACTTCTGTCATCATTAGGCGTGAATTGGAGCTGGATATTTTAAAAGTAAATAATAAAGAAGTTGCTTCTTTGATTATTGCGTAAGCTGCAAGCGATATTCCAAACAATTTACCCGAAAGCTGTTTTCCTAAAAGATAGAGCAGTACAGGTATGAAAGCAAGGAAAAGAATTTGAATGTTGGTAACTGTTTGGTAAGACTGACCAAAAAAGAAATGAATCAAACCCAAAAAGAGCGAGTAAAAAGGTTTTTCAGTAAAGTAAGGTGTTTCAAGTTTTCCACCAATGATTAAATATTGTCCTCCTAAGTCCATCAGCCGGGCATCACTTTTCGGTAAATAATATCCGTCAGGTGGCTGCGGCCCGAGCAAGAAGTAACTGTTGGAATAGGGTGTTTTTATCCAAATAAACGAAGCAATTAACCAAATAGCCAAGACAAGCATAATTTCCAAAACCACTTGTAAGGTGGGGCTCAACTTTTGATTAAATTTACCTCGAAAACGATCAGCTATTCGGTTGACAATTAAAACCATGAAGATAATCATCATCAGGCTAAACCACATCATTGGCACACCGGCGACATTCCAATAAGCAATATCCGGAGTTAAACCAATCCGGGT
>JAGOIM010000135.1 GCA_017995665.1 Anaerolineaceae bacterium
TTCCAAGGCAATCCGATTGCCGAGGGCATCCAATGCCAGGACTTCAAGCTGAACATCGCGCAAAATAGCATCATCGAGGCTGTTGAAAAGTTTTGCCATCACCGTTAACTGTGAGCCATCCTGAAAATATTCGATTTCGGTAATGCGAACCGGATTCGGGTTGTTCAAGTTGGGCGTTGGAGTGGGATTAATTGGCAATAAGGCTTCGCCGGTTGCTTCTATTGTTGCTGCTGGAAAAAAGGGCTCGGGCGTTGCAGTTGGATCCCCTGAATTTGCGTTGTTTGAACAAGCGGAAAGGAGGATGCTCAAGACGATGAGGACAAGCATAGAAGAGGCTAAGTGTTTTTTCATCAGTTTCAACCCACTGTATTATAAACGTTATAAAGAGAATATTGAATAGGAAAATAAGGGTTTTTAGGGAAGGGGATGTGACCATGTTAAAAAAGAGCGGAGGGGGCTGTTCTGCACCCTCCGCCGAGGTCTTTATCTAAAAAACCGTTACCTTTGCTTACTCAGCCGGTGCGGCTTTCTTTTTCTTGCTGCCAATGTTCAGAAGAGCGTTCAAAACAATACCGAATAGTGCTGCTGTTGCCAAGGCGGGTAGCTCAACCCCGAAGAATGGGATCATGCCATCAAACTTGTAATGTCCGCCGAGACCGATAGTCATAATCGTTGCAATGACAGCGATGTTTTTGGGACTGAACATATCAACTTTTTTATCAATCATAATGGCAACACCCTGGGCAGCGATAGCGCCAAAGAGGTAAATCTCCAAACCGCCGATGACACTTTGTGGGATGGCATAGATGCCGTTTACGAGAGGAGTGAAGGTGGCGATAATCATGGCAATAATTGCAGCGACGATCAGGACCGGAACCGAGAAGACACGGGTAATTGCCATAGCGCTGATGTTCTCTCCATAGTTTGTACCAGCAGGTCCACCCATAGCACCGGCAATCATGTCGCCAAGACCGTCACCAATCAAGTTGGGTCCGAGTTCATTAACCAAATCGTATTTTTTCTTGCTGCCAACTTTCTTTGCCAAATCGTTAACATAGACATCCAATTGATACATGTGAGCGGTGGATTCGGGAATAGTCGCCAAAGCAACCGGCATAAGTGCCAAGGCGGCACCCCAGTGGACTCTTGGAAAGGTGAAATTAGGCACCTGGAACAAACTAGTCGTTACTATTGGACTCTCTCTGAAGAGATTTTCACCTCCCAACAATATGATCAAACCTGCTGTTGCTACACCAACCAGCATGCCAAGCAACAGTGGAAGCTGAGAAAGGAAACGCTTGAGATAAACAGAAAAGAGGATGGTGGATATTAATGTGACCATTGAGACTATCCAAGCATAATTATTGATATTTTCGGCTACTTCTGGGAATCGCGGCCAATAAGCTGCGTCACCCATCGCAGTTCCAACCAAACTTAGCCCGATGATCATGGCTATCGGTCCTGTAATTGTTGGTGGCAGGATATTCTCGATAACATCTCGCCCAACCTTCTTCACAATCAGACCTGCAAAAATTGAGATCAGACCGGACATGACGATACCAAAGGTCACCATTTGAATATCAGCATCAGGGAGGATATTAATGCTATCAAGGTAACCTGCGCCATGTTCCGCTGCGAGTAAACCAGCGATTGCGCCAAGATAAGAGAAACTGGAACCATAATAGAGAGGAATTTTGCCTTTGGTGACCAAAATGAAACAAAGGGTGGCGAAACCGCTGGCAAAAATGGTGGTAGAAATATGAAATTTAGTAATGAGGGCTACGGTAATCGTAGCAGGGAACATAACGATGACCTGCTGGATTGCATAGAGGAGCAATTTCCAGAAGGGTGGGGTTTCGTCGGGGAGGAAACCCACCTTGCTGTCGGACTTAGTAAAATTAAACCACTTCATTTTTTTCTCCTTGTTGTATTAACTGATAAAAATAAAATATGTCAAGCAGTTGGCACGATCTTTTTTCGGTTTTTTTACTCCTTTCAGCTTTCTACCTTGCGCTCAGAAGAGCGCAAGGTATTAAGTTCAATTGTTAAGTGGTGTTATCGATGCAAAATAATCGTCTAATGCAGACCGGGCAAGCAGTCTACATCGGTACAAAGGATTGAATTTCTGCCACTTTGTATGCCAAGCACAATAGCTTCAGGCGAAAGCGGTAACACGTGAAAATTAATTCCCAAAGCGTCGTAAACGGCGTTTCCAATGGCTGATGGGATGGAAATCATGGGATGTTCGCCAACGCCACGGGCACCGTAGGGGCCGTTGTGCTGAGGATTTTCGATGTAAATCGGAACGATTTCCATTGGCAGGTCTTTCATGGTCGGGATTTTGTTATCCGTAAAGGAGGGGTTCATCAGGCGTCCGTGTTTATCGAACTTATAGCCTTCCAAAATTGCCGAACCGAGACCTTGCAAAACACCGCCGGTAATTTGACCGTAGACTAATTTTTCATTGATGACCTGACCGATATCGAAGGCAGAAGCAATTTTCAGGACTTCAATATTACCGGTTTCAACATCAACTTCGATTTCAACGGCATGGGCACCAAATGTCCATACGGCAGCCGGGAAACCTTTGCCGGTTTCGGGGTGCATGTTGGTTAGTCCGTCGGCAATGCTGCTTCCGCTGGAGATGATTGGTCCGCCAATGCCGGTTCCTTCGGGGTACATGTAACCGAGGGCAAGATCTTTGTAGGTCAAGCGACGGTCGGGGTTGTGTTTGTGGAAAATGACACCATCTTTGTGATCGAGATAATCAGGGTCGGTGCGCAATGCCTGGGCAGCGATGTTTTTCAGTTTGGCGAGCATCTCATTGCTGGCTTTGATGGTGGCATTACCTGCCATGAAAGTCAGTTTGGATGCAACGGTGTTCCAGTCATAAGGATTGGCGCGCGTGTCGATTTCGGCTGAGATTTCGATATGTTCAATCGGAATATCGAGCGTTTCGGCAGCAATTTGCGCCAAGGCCGTGATGGCACCCTGACCAAAGTCAACTGCGCCAATCATCATTTTGACGTGTCCGTCGCCGTTCATCTGCATAATGACAGAAGAGGCGGTATTTGCGGGCATTGCCGGTGCTTTTTGAAGCATGGCAAAACCTTTACCGCGTACTTTGCCGGTTTTCCATTCGCGGGCACGTTCTTCTTCGGTCTTGCGGCCTTTCCAACCGATTTCTTTGACCACAGCGGTCAGACAATCTTTCGGGCTGCCGGTGCTTTCGGTTAGTTTTTCGCCACTCATGGTTTCTTTTCCCGGTTCCAGCAAGTTCATCATGCGGAAATCATAGGGGTCGATACCCAATTTTTGAGAAAGAATGTCGATTTGGCGTTCAATCGTCCAATGGGTTTCAAGATGTCCGAAACCGCGATAGGCTGTGCTGAAGACTTTGTTGGTGTAGATGGTTTTGGAGTCGATGCTGGCGTTGTCGCAAGCGTAGGGTCCAATTCCGGAGTAGACAGCGGTCTTGCCAACGTTGACACCATAGTCGGCATAGGCACCGGAATCCCAGTCATAAACGGCCTGGATTGCCTGGAGTTTGCCTTCTTTGCTGACACCGGTTTTGATTCGTCCGCGCATTCCGGCACGGGTGGGGAGTTGGTTGAACTCTTGTTCACGGCTGGCGCGAAGTTTAACCGGCAAACCACCGGCTGCTTTTGAGAGCAAGGCACAAAGTGGTTCCAAATGGATACCGGCTTTTCCGCCGAAGGCACCGCCAACGTAGGGGATGTGTACTTCAACGTCCGATTCGTTCACGCCAAAGCTGTCTGCCATAATCTGGCGAACGGCAAATGGGGATTGGGCGGATGACCAAATTTTAAACTTGTTATTGAAAACGTCGGTTTGAACAATCGTAACATGGGTTTCCATTGGGACATGGGCAACCGCTGGCAAAGAGAAATCGTTTTCAACTACCAAATCGGATTCGGCGAATGCCTTGTCGAGATCGCCTTTGCGGCTTTTGTTCCAGCTGGCAATGTTCGAATCTTTCTGGGGGAAGAATACGCCGACATAATGTTTCAGATTATTAATGTCGTCATGCACTAAGATTTTAGCTTCGAGTGCTTCGTCCACATTATGAACGGCTTCAAGCGGTTCCAAAACGACATCCAAAAGCGAGATTGCACGTTCGGCAATTGCTTCGGTTTCGGCAGCAACGGCAGCAACGACATCCCCATGATAGCGGGTTTCGCCTCTTGAAAGGACGCGTTTGTCTTGCATATAGAGCCCGACGAGAATATCGGAATCTTCA
>JAGOIM010000019.1 GCA_017995665.1 Anaerolineaceae bacterium
GCAATTGGGAGTGCGCTTGCCTTTGCCAATGCTTTGAATGAAGCCGGGAAGCAAACCCAAGTTGTTTTGCAAGATGGCATCAAAGAAAGCTTTCTTTTTCTCCCCGGTGCAACTGAAATTGTAAACCGGGCAAGCCTTGATTTTGATTATTTAATTGTGGTCGATTGCTCTGACCGGTATCGGGTTGGCAGCATTTTAGAAGGCCTGCCCAAGCCCAATTTAGTGGTCGACCACCACAAAACCCATGATGATTTTGGCGAAATTGACTATGTGGAAGCCGAATCTGAAGCCACAGCGCTTATGTTGGCAGAGAAACTGCCAGATTGGGGTTTGGAAGTCAGCAAAGAAACAGCTGATTGTTTGATGGTTGGCTTGCTGACAGATACCCTTGGTTTCCGGACGAATAACGTCACACCGAAAGCCTTGCGCGTTGCCGCAAACTTGATGGAGAAGGGCGTTGACTTAGCCAGTGTCTATCATCAAAGCCTTGTCAGAAAAAGTTTTGCCGAATTAAGATACTGGGGGCAGGGTTTAAGCAATTTAGAACTATTTAAAGGGGTCTTAACATCAACTCTTACACTTAATGATAGAATTATTGCAAGTTATCCAGATAATGACGATGCTGATTTGATTAATGCGCTTACGGTTGTACCGGAGGCATTAATTACCGTATTATTTGTTGAACAAGAACACGGCTCAGTAAAAGTGAGTTGGCGATCGGTTAAAGGTCTGGATGTATCTCAAATTGCAAGCAATTTTGGCGGTGGCGGCCATGCTTCTGCAGCAGGCGCCGACATCACCGGAAAATTGGGAGATGTTAAAATAATGGTGTTGAAAGCAACCCATGAGTATTTAGAAGTAAAGGGGTATGAATAGAGGAATTATGGATTATAGAGAACCTCAGGATAATTTAGCCAAAAGGGTCTCCGGCGTTTTAATCGTCGATAAACCGATTGGCATGACTTCGCACGATGTCGTGCAACATGTTCGACGTGGCACCCGTATCAAACGGGCAGGACATACCGGCACGCTTGATCCCCGAGCATCCGGTGTTCTGGTCGTCCTTGTTGGCCCGGCTGTTCGTTTGAGCGAGTTTGTCTCCGCATCAGACAAACATTATCAAGCTGTCATTAAATTTGGTATGACCACCGATACTTACGACCTTGAAGGCGAAGTAACCAGCCGAAGACCGGTTGATATTAGTTTTGAAGAACTCGAAGAAGCTCTCAGCGGCTTTGTCGGAGAAGTCGAACAAACGCCTCCGGTCTATTCCGCTTTGAAAATTAACGGAAAACCCGCATATGAGTATGCCCGTGAAGGCAAAGAAATTGAAATGGAATCACGTACGGTTACCGTCCACAGTCTGGAATTGCTCGATTGGGATCCGCCTGAGGCAGTGATTGATATTCAATGCTCTTCCGGCACTTATGTCCGTTCGCTGGCATCCGACCTGGGAGAAAAACTCGGCAGTGGTGCAACCCTGACCGGTTTGCGCCGGACGAAAAGCGGAAAATTTGGCTTGCGTGATGCAGTCTCACTTCGTCGTCTGGAAGAAGCCTTTGAAAATGGCGACTGGTATAAATATCTTTTACCGGCAGCTGAAGCTTTGGGCGATTGGTACACAATTGCGCTCACAGCTGATCAAATCGACGAAGTCAGCCATGGGCATCGGGTTCCGGGCGAAGCCAATTTGGAACACGGTCTGAAAGCAAGAGCGATTGGTGAGGATGGTGAGTTGGTGGCACTGGTGGAGTATGACAGTGAAACCAACGAATGGCAGCCTCGAAAAGTGTTCGCTAACTAAAACAAAAACGACGCCCCACCCATTCAAAAAGGTGGGGCTTTTACTATAGGAAGCCTGATGACGCTTATAATGAACGATTGGCCAGAAAGTCAACTTGCGCCGGCATGGGTTACCATCGGCAAGTTTGACAGCGTGCATTTGGGTCACCAGAAGTTGATTGAAGAGCTAATTGAGCATGCCGACGCAGATAATGTTCAATCGATTGTCCTCACTTTTTGGCCCCATCCAAAAGTGTATTTTAATCAAAGAACAGAAAATTACATTCTCAATAACCGTGAAGAAAAAAGAGCCCTGCTAAAAAAAACCGGCATTGACAGGATTCTTTGTTTGCCCTTTAACCAACATTTGGCAGATATGACAGCTGAAGAGTTTTTGAGCAAACTGAACAGCCTGGTTCCGCTCAAAGGTTTATTGGTGGGAGAAAGATTTGCCTTAGGCAAAGACAAAGGAGGCAGCGGCAAAACGCTCCAGGATATCTGTGACCGTTTGGGCTTCCCTTGCATTCATATCCCACCGGTTTTGCTCGATGGCGAAGTCGTTTCTTCCCAAAGAATCAGACGCGAGCTGGATGCAGGCAGGGTCGATTGTGTGGCGCGTTTGCTTGGCCGTCCTTATTCCCTTTCCGGAAATGTTGCACCGGGGAACCAACGTGGTTCAAAACTCGGTTTTCCAACCGCAAACCTCTATTTTGACGTCCAGAGAAAGCTACCCCGCTTTGGTGTTTATGCCACCCGAGTTGAATTGGAAGGCAAAATCTATCAGGGTGTGACTAGTGTTGGCGTTCGCCCGACATTTCAAGACGGCAATTTTCCAAGTGTCGAGACGCTTTTGCTCGATTTTAATGAGGATATTTACGGAAAATTGATGACCGTGAATTTCGTCAAATATTTGCGTGACGAAGTAAAATATAGCCAGATACAAGATTTGATCGACCAAATTGAACAAGACAAAATCGACGCCAGGAGGGCACTTAGCAATGGATTTTAAGCGAAGAATTTACCGATTGAGTTCCCGGAACTTGAGCGCAGAAACGATTGCGGTTACGTTTGCAAAAACCTCGCGCTCACCGGAACCTTTTGACCAAATCGCCGCGGAATTAAGCGAAGAAAGCAGCAGTGAGTTTAGCGAAAAATGGATTGTGGGCTATGGGCACAGCAGCGTCGCCGAACATGCCGTCTTGCATCTTGCGCTGGAAAATGTCTCCCGTTTGGCGATTGAAACCATCGAAAACAATCGCCTTGCTTCGTATACCGAGAAGTCAACCCGTTATCAACAGTGGGATGCCACTGCTTTTGTCACCCCGCCAGAAATTCACCATAGTCCCTTTGCCCGGGATTATGAAGAAAAAATGAGTAAACTCTTCAAAATTTATGAAGAAATTTTAGACGGACTCTTACCTTGGGGACAGGCGCAAACGCCACGCAAAGAGAATGAGAACGAAAAAGTCTGGCTCAATCGTGCGCGACTTAAGGCAGTGGATGTGGCGCGTTTTGTTTTGCCGGCTGCATCGATGGCGAATGTTGGATTGACGATTAACGCCCGCGCTTTGGAATATGCGATTAAGAAAATGCTTTCCTCTGAATTGATGGAAGTGCGTCTGATTGGCGGAGAACTGAAACAAGTTGCAACCCAAGAACTGCCCACACTCGTCAAATATGCCGAACCGATTCCCTATCTGCCCGCTCTGACCGATTTTGCCCGTAATATGGCCGCAAAGGTTGAAAACCAATCGCACCAAGCCTTCCAGCTTAGCTCGATTGACCCGGATGGCGAGGATAAGGTTTTAGCCGCCATGCTTTACCGCTTTGGCAATTCCGGTTTTGAGGAATGCTTGCACTACGTCAAAGGGCTCTCTCTCGAGGAGAAGTCGGAAATGGTTGACAAACTTTTCGAAAACGTCGGTAAATTCGACATTCCTTTGCGAGAGTTGGAATATGCCAACATCAGTTTCGATTTGATTATGGATCAGGGCGCCTGGTTTGAGTTCAAACGCCATCGCATGATGAGCCAAACCGTTCAAAGCTTTGGGATTGAGCATGGTTATGCCATTCCCTTGGCAATTAGCGAAGCTGGCTTGGTTGAAAAATATTCTGAGAGTATGGACGATATGGCAAAGCTCTATCAAAAGATCGCCGCCTGGAATCCGCAAGTGGCGGCATACGTCCTGCCGAATGCCTTCAACAGGCGAGTCTACTGCCAGGCGAATTTGCGCTCGCTTTTCCATTTCATCAAACTGAGAACCGCTCCAAATGCTCATTTTTCAATTCGCCACCTCGCTTATGGGATGCTCGAATTGCTCAAACCCCATTATCCGCTCTTTGCGGAAAAGATTATGGCGAAAGATGGCATCGGAAGCCAAAGCCTGGAAGAAGAATATTTTAGTAATCTTGCTCATATGACGGAAAAATCTTCTTGATAGTCAAAAAAGGTATAATCAAGAAGTTGCTGGGATTGCCAGCGGAAAGGATATTTTAAACAATGAAAAAAAGAATGATGGTTTTATTAAGTTTGTTGCTGGTCTTTTCGTTTGCCCTGACAGCCTGTGGCAGTAAAGAGGAACCCAAAGAGGGCTCAACTGTGAACTTGCCGGCGATAGAATCCGGTAATACAGATCATAGCTACCCGATCAACACTGGCGATGCCTACCCAATCACCTATGAACCGGCGATTGCATACCCAACCGACCCAAGCAGCCCGGATTATGACGCCCAAATGGACGACTTTTTGACCGAGGTTTTTGGTGAAGCAGCTGCTAACCTCAAAACCCAGGCAAGCGGTTTGGACGCCCAGCAAATTCGTGAATTGCTGAATGGTTCGGATTATATCAATATTCCGCTTTCAGAAGGCGAGAGGACAGCTATCGTTGAATGGCTTGCCAAATAAGCGCTTTGTTTTCAACTGAATTAAACCCTCCTCGTGAGGGTTTTTTGTTTACGGAAACTTCTTATCGCGAATTGAGAAGAAAAAGACTATAGACCCTGAGTTTCTCAATTTAGTGTCCTGAAAACATTTCTTTTCCTCGTTGAAAACAGATTATTTCAGCAAAATGAGAAAATCAGGTCGTAAGCCAAATTGCTCTTTTCATACCGGCAATTTATTTCGTAAGCAAACTTGCGCGTTTCAAGCCGGCAAGATCCTGGCAAATTATTAAGCCGGATTCAAAAACAGAATCCGGCCTACAGTTAAGTCAGGAATTATCCAAACCTAAATTTTCTTTTCAATCTCGCCCAATGTTAAGGCGATGAAATCTTCAACGCTCATCACGCCGGGGTTATCTCCCCTGAGTTTCTCAATTTAGTGTCCTGAAAACATTTCTTTTCCTCGTTGAAAACAGATTATTTCAGCAAAATGAGAAACTCAGGAGAAGAAAAAGACTATAGAGTACGGCTGGGTTTCAACCCGGCCCCAAATTTATCTGAAACCGAAATGGTTTAGAACGGCTACTGGTTGTAGGGGTTACACCGCTCGCTTCGCATCGGGTGCTATAGAAACCCCGTCCGTACGGACAGTGCCTTGTGTCTGTCCGCCAGCGCAATTGATCAGACGAACATTACTTCCCAGATGAAATGCCCTCTTAAACTAAAACAACCGCCTCACCTGCGGTTGTTTTAGTCTTGATCTAAATAGTGTCTTTTCACAATCCGATCCTATTCGCGCTAATTTGAAAGGAGAGAAACAACAGTTGCGCGAACTTCCAATATATTAACACGCGTTACCTAATTTTTCTACCTCTGTATGTTAAATTTAGGTTAAATATTTCTAAGAAATATTTTATCTCGCAAAGAATTTTCAAAGCCACAAAAGCCCAGCTTCCTGGCGACTTTCTCTTGAAACCAGGCTCAAAGCGCATTTTCATCCGTTTTTTATGCTATTATTAAGCCCTGATTATGGATTTTTGGAAGAAGACTTTCCCTTTTATTTTGCTCAACATCTTTGTCTCAGCGACAACGGTTTTGTTGGTCATCTGGCTGACACAGAGCGGTTACATTCAACTTCCAACCAAGCCAACGCTTACACCGGTTGTTACCAAAATCAATCCATCAACCGAAGCACCCTTGGCTCAGGGCACAGCTGAAAAGCCAATTGCCGCAACTCCCAAAGCCTTTGACGACGAGGGGAGTTTGCTGATTGAAGGCGTTTTCGGAGCAGGGGAAATTAGCGTTGAATACATCCTGATTCGCAATCAGAGCGAAGCCCCTGTCAACTTATCCGGCTGGTCGATCCAATCCTCAAACGGGAAAAAGCTCGATCTGCCTCAACTTAGTCTCAACAAAAACGGTGCCGTTCGGCTATACTCTAAGCACGGCACAAATACTGTAATTGAACTTTATTGGAACTCAGACCAGGCTCTCTGGACATCCGGCAGTAAAATCCAACTTCTGGATACAAACGGAGAGCAGAAATCGGAATGGCAAGTTCCTTAGAATCGCTGGGAGATCTATGTCACAAGCTTTTTATCGCGTTTGGCGCCCTGCCACCTGGGACGAAGTTGTTGGTCAAGACCACATTGTGCAAACCTTGCGCAATGCCATCGCCACCGACCGTGTCGCCCATGCCTACCTCTTCGCCGGTGCAAAAGGAACCGGTAAAACCACCAGTGCCCGTTTGCTTGCCAAGGCGGTCAATTGCCTCGATCCGGATAAGACCATTCAACCTTGTAATCACTGCTCGAACTGTCTGGCGGTCAATGAGGGACGCTTCCTTGATTTGATTGAAATCGACGCTGCCTCCAACACCAGCGTTGACGACATCCGCGAACTGCGCGATAAAATCAATTTTGCTCCCTCACAGGGAAAATTTAAGGTCTACATCATCGATGAAGTCCACATGCTCTCAACTTCCGCCTTCAATGCCCTGTTGAAGACACTCGAAGAGCCGCCTTCGCATGTCATATTCATCCTTTGCACGACCGAAATTCACAAAATTCCGGCAACGGTGCTTTCGCGCTGTCAGCGGCACGAATTTCGCCGGATTCCGGTTCCAACCATTATCAAGAAACTGGAAGTTCTGACCAAGCAAGAAGGCATCGAGATTGAACCGGAAGCACTGAGCCTGATTGCACGCCAGGCAACCGGCGCGATGCGGGATGCAATTTCGCTGGTAGACCAACTCTCTTCGATGTCAAAAAAGGTGACGCTTGAAATCGCCCAGGAAGTTTTGGGCACCGCCACCAGCCAATCGGTCATCGAATTGGTTGACGCTATTTTGAGCGAAAACAGCGGTTTGGGCTTGGAAATTATCCATAAAGCCCTCGACAGTGGAACAGACCCGCGCCAATATGCCCGGCAGGTGGTCGATTATCTGCGCGATTTGCTGGTGATAAAAATGCAAGCCGGCAACGACCTCGAACTAACCCCTGAAGACCGCAAAATTATGGAAGGACAAGCCAAAAGGTTTGAAACCAGCCATCTCGTTTCGATTATCAGCACCTTCAGTGAGGCTTCCACTGACCTGAAAGCCAATTGGCATCCCGGTTTGGGGCTCGAGTTGGCTTTAGCGTCTTCGCTCTATCAGCCGCAACCGGTTCTGCAAGTTGTGCAAGAAACAGAACGCCCGGTTCCTCGTTTTCGCGAGGAAGAAGCTCCCCGAAAGGCAAGCGCGGCTTCTCAAACAGAGGCCGTCCAAAAAGAAACAAGTGATAAAACTTATGAAATGATCGAGGTTGCCCCAACCTTCGATTCAAGCCAACCGCTTACGCTTGAGCTGGCTCTTTCTCAATGGGATCGGGTGAAACAAGGGCTTGGCAAGAAGAATCGAGTAACCGCCGCCGTGGTAAATTCGGGCAAAGTGGTTCAGGCTTTGGGCGACACAATTGTGCTAAATTTCCAAAGTGAGCTCTTGAGAGAACGGATTTTAGAAGATAAAGGAAACAAACTTGTCCTGGCAATCCTTAAGCATGTTTATGGGCGTGAGATTACTTTGATTTGTACTGTTGGCGACCAACGGGTAAAATTAACGGAAGAGAACGAAAAAGAAGTAGATTTGATCAATATTGCTTTAACTGAATTACACGGTGTGCTGCTCAAAGACGACCCCACCGAAGAACGAAAGGAAGAATAATATGGCTAAAGGATATCGTGGACCCTCTGGCGGTGCCAGACCACAAGGAAATATGATGGCGCAAATCGCCAAGATGCAAGAACAAATGGGCGCTGCTCAGGACGAACTCGAAAACGAATTCGTCACCGAGTCCGCCGGTGGAGGCGCTGTTTCGGTTACCATGAGCGGCAAACAAGTCTGCTCTGCGATTGTGATTGATGCCGGTCTTTTGGAAGACGGCGACGCTGAAATGTTGCAAGATTTGGTTTTGACGGCTGTCAACAAAGCGTTGGATAGCTCCCGCAAGCTTTCGGATGACAAAATGGCACCATTCACCAGTATGCTGGGCGGTTTTGGCTTATAGTCTATGCATACAATACCCGATCCGGTTCAAAACCTAATCGATGCCTTTTCGCGCCTGCCGGGAATTGGGCCTAAGTCCGCCTCCCGGCTGGCTTTTTTCATGCTCAAGTCGCCCGAGCGGCTTTCGCTTGATTTAGCCGAAGCACTCGAAGCGCTCAAAGCCGAAACTTCGCATTGTCAGCAATGCTTCAATATCACGCTGGCTGGGGAAGAGATTTGCGAGATTTGCGCCTCAGCCCAACGCAGCGAGGAAACCATCTGTGTCGTTGAAGAACCGCTGGATGTCCTGGCAATCGAGCGCACCGGTGTTTATCAGGGCAAATATCACGTCCTGATGGGCGTGCTTTCGCCGATTGAAGGGATTGGTCCCGACCAAATCAAGATTTTCCCCCTGTTGGAACGCCTGAAAAACGGTAATACGCGTGAAGTCATCATCGCCACCAACCCATCCATGGAAGGCGATGCCACCGCTCAATATTTGTTGCAGCGCATTGCCCCGCTGGGGATAAAAGTCAGTCGCCTGGCGCGAGGCTTGCCGGTTGGCGGCGATATTGAATATGCCGACCAATCCACTCTCCAGCGCGCCCTGGCATATCGCCAGACGATGGAATAATATGTAGGTCGGACGGAGTGCCGGAACGAAGAGAACGGCGACCCCTTCTTTGCGGACTCCGACATTTCAATACCTTATAGTAGGTCGGACGAAGTGCCGGAATGATATGAACGGCGACCACTTCTTTGCGGACTCCGACATTTAAAAACACCTATTTTACCCACTCCACCCTCCAGCGTGCCTTGGTATATCGCCAAACGATGGAATGAGAAAAGAAAAGTAGAGAATAACAGAAATGAAATTTACCAAAGATGCAATCATCAATTTCTTCGATCCCCTGGCTGAAGGCTGGGACGACCACAAACAGCCAGATTTCGCAAAAATTAACCTCCTTTTGGATAATGCTGCCGTTACAGAGGGGAAAACTGTTTTGGATGTCGCCTGTGGCACCGGTGTTTTGGTTCCGCTTTTACTGGAACGCAAAGTCGCTTCGGTTGTCGGCGTTGATATCGCCCCTGAGATGATTCGGATTGCTCAGGAAAAGCACCAACATCCCAATTTCACTTTTTTGGCCGGAGATGTAGAAGAACTGGATTTTGAACAGCAGTTTGATTGCATCCTGATTTTCAACTCCTTCCCCCATTTTGCTGATTCGGAAAAATTGATTTCTCGCATGGCAGACTTGCTCGCACCCGGTGGCACCCTGACCGTTGCCCACGCCATGGGCCGCGAACATATGAACCACCACCATGCCGGCCCCGCCTCCGCGGTTTCAATCGACCTCATGCCGGCTAGTGAACTGGCTCTGATCTTCGATAAACACCTCAAAACCGTGACTGTCATTGACGAAGAGGACATGTATCAAGTGGTTGGGGTGAAAGAATAAGGGAAAAACCACTAAAAGCCTTCGATCCAAGCTGATTTTTTCTTGTTTTTAATTTATAGGTGTAACCTTCCAACCAGCAAGTTCAAGTTTGGAAATTTCCTCTTCATTAACTGAACTTTGAGGTAAAGCTAAGCAGATAAGTCCCTTTGCTCGTGTAAGAGCCACAAAGAGACATTTCAAACGCTTGGTTTTTCGCACCTCTACGTTATTACTAGGAGGTGTAGCATAAAGCCAAGGCAAAACGTCCTTGATATTGTGCTTGTACCAATATGTTTCTAAAACCAGTGTTGCAAGATGAGTACGTCCTTTTACAGAATGGATACTGCCTAAACGGATGTCAATGGCTCGTCCTGTTTCTGGGTCGGTATAATTATAGCAATTAAGTTTTTGGTTACCGTCTTCCTCTTCAATTTCATCAATCTTTTCTTGTTTTACCCATGAAAAAAAGGTGCTTCCCCCAGAAGAAATACCAAAATAGCCATCAATCAATTCACGTATTTTTAAAGCCACCTTGTCCCATTCATCTTCGGACGAAATCGGCATTTCTAAAGAATCTTTTATTATCGTTCGAAATCTGGCATGTTCTTCTAAAGGCACGAACGAAAGTATTGAAGCAAAAGCATGTCGAGAATGCGATATACGGGTTGTCGTTTGTGTATTTATGTATCGTTTTAATCCTTGGGCAACTGTCTCAACCAATTTGTTTTTCTCGAGGGTTTGTTGCTGAAGAGCATTCCCTATCCGGAAATATTCTATTAAAAATTCAGGGTTAGGGTTGCTTCCCGAAATAGAGGAGTTGTAATTATTCCAGTAATCTATTACGCTACTAGGAAAATGAGAATTATCTAGTGTTTCCATTTCTTTATTGTGGACTAGTCCAATAGCATGACAGCCGTGATGTGCTTCATTAAGGAGTTCATCATCAGTAAAACAACTCAATACATGTTTAGCATACACAGGAAGGACCCTACTGATTTCCTCATTTTTAAAAAGAAAGATTGTGTGTTCTAAATTGTTTTTGGCAAATTTCTCGCACTCACCAGTCATCTTGGCTAAATCTATTGATAATGGGTTGGCAAGCTGTGCAATTTTATTGCTAAAACGTTTGCTATTCTTCACAGTTTCAACTTCTTTTCGAGGAAATGCGCTCTTCTCGTCTTTAGTCGAAAGCGTTTGAAAAATTGCTTGGTTACAGTCTCCAAATGAATTGATAATTGAAGCTGTCTCATCTGGGAAAGCAGCATCTATAATTTCCCACTGCAAAGAATCGGTATCTTGAGCTTCATCAATGAGGAGTATAGGAAAGCGATATTGAATGGAATGAGGCATAGTTGGTAAATTTTTTAAGGCATAGCGGGCAATATAAAGCATTTCATCAAAGGTGAAATAACCTTCGCGGAAAGATTGCTCAACACATTTTTTTAAATTAATATATGATTCTGTGGTTTCTTTACATCTTATATTTAGTTTTACGGGAAAATCCAGGGACTCGCAGGCGGACTCTGTAAAATGCTTTCGCTCGAGATAGCTTTTTGTCTTGCGTGGGAGTTTAGCCCATCTTCGAGTTAACGTCATTTTGGGATCAATGGCAGAGATTTTGATATTCTTTGAGCGCAACCAAGGGAGCCCGATAAATGTATCGCAAAAAGAATGCAATGTGCCTATGTAGTGTGGGTATGAAAAAAGCTTTCGTCCAACTCCAGTAGTTCCTAAGCGGGTTTCGATTTCTTCCCTTGCGACATTAGTATGGGAGAGAACGCAGATACCTCTGTTTGTGTATGTCCATTTTTTTGCCAGAATGGCTAGTTTTGCAATTAAGAGTGTTGTCTTTCCACTACCAGGAAATGCTTGAATGTCGAAAGTATCTAACCTTTTTATTACATTGCGCCGTGTATCATCAAAAGAGATGTTCCTAAACAATTTTTCGACCTCATCAATGTCTTTATCCTCTATCTGGATATTTGCTAATGGAGCGATTGGCATAGTTCTAATCCTCTTCCGTCACATACTCTATCGCTTTCAGAATATAAGGGGGTATTTTTTGCTTGAAATCCCCATTATCGTTCTTATACTTATTTTCTATAATTATTGCTAATTGCTGAGCTACTTCAGCTTTTGACACTGAGAGTTTTGTAAACCAACTATATAAGTATGATGCTTTTTCTTCTTTGGTTTTGTAACCGTCTGTTTTTTCTTTTAATTGCTTTAACTTATTTTCTTGATCCTTAGGAAGGTGTTTTATCTTAACGATTGCTTCAGCTAATTCCTCATCAAGTCCAGACATTGCAAGATCATATTCAAAAGTCCAATAATCTGACACGAAAGTTTTTACAAACTGTCCATCTGATTTTTCACAAATTTCTTCCAAATGCAGCTCTTTTTCTTGAGCATCAAGATCTGATTCAGTTTTCCAACGACGTTTTCGTTTTTCCGGCCAATCGTTGACATCCTCGAATTTTGTATCAATGCATATACCTGGAGCACAATCTGGCATAATATCTCGATCAGTTATGCAAGCAACAGGGATTGGTAATTGGCTGATTTCATTAACTCTTTGGAAAATACGTGCATACCGTCTAAGTCCGGTGCTCATTACATTAACTATCGACACACCATGTTTAGTTAAGTCTTTATTGAGTAATCTTGAAATTGTAGGTAGCAACAACTCTTCGGATGGTCCTTCAACAATGAGAACGGACCTTGCAAAAAAAAGGTTTGCTTTCGTGGCATCAAGATAGCGTTCTAAAAAAACATAATCTTGAGCATCGAGCTTCGTATGTTTTTTTGACATTGGATATGGTTTGTTATTCTTCATTACGGTAATATTTTCAAGATTAACCACAGAAGTTAATAAGGGTGAATGAGTGGTGATGATGATTTCACGGTTGAATTTTGGATCATTCGCCGAATCTTGAAGAGCTTGAATTAATCTAAGCTGTCGTTGAGCGTGGATGTGCGCTTCAGGTTCTTCAATAAGCAAGAAAGAACTATTGGAATCGCGATTAAGTAGAAGTTCGCAAGCCATACTTAGCACATTACTAGTGCCAAGTCCCACACGTCCTTTTCCGGCCGCGTTTTGAATCGAGAGGTCAAGTTTTTCAAGAAGTGAAGTAATTTTTCTTGTCTCACTAGCATCTGTTCCGGAAACTTCAAAGTTTGTTGCTACTTTATCTCCTGCTAGCAACATTTTATCTTTCATTATCGATGTAATTTCATCGTTGGCACTTTTTAGATTCTTGTGATTAGCAAGCAAATAGTTCAGAAGGTCTGCAATTCCGGTCAAAGAAAGCTCTTCAAGGTCATCTCCTTTTGAATATACCGATCTCCCATCATTTAAACCCGGAAGACCAATCATTATCTGTGATAATCGCGAATTACGACCTGATTGCATATTGCTGTATGCGTCACGAAGAGGCCTCAAGTAAGTTGCGCGCAATAATTCTTTTGCTTCAGGAGCTGGGGTAGGACCATCTCCATTTTTCCCAGTCGAAAAAGCGGGGGATGTGCGTGGTGGTGAAAACTTTAATAATAACTTACAGGTCCAGTGAAGATAGAGACAGGGAACTTGCACATCATCTTGTGTTTCATAGGATAAACACTCTAGAAATGCTGCTTGTTCGTCAACTGATAAGTTCGAGAATTTACAGACAATTCTAATTTCACGATTTATATCTTCATCATAAAAATCTGATAACTCAGTTCTATACCAACTTTGGTCAGTCGTACCAAGAACGATTCTAATTGCATCTATAATGGCAGATTTACCAGAATCGTTTTCTCCAACCAAGATATTGAGCCCATTATTAAATTCGATTACCTGTTTCTCTCCGAAGCACCGAAAGTTGTTCAATTCCAAACTGCTTAAATACATATTAGAATTCTCCAATTGAATTGATTTGGTGGATACTACTATTATTTATATCATGATTGAGTAGACAGTTGAATTGTTAAAGCACAAGACCGCATTTTGCGGTCTTGTTTTTAGTTATTCCGTTATCAATACCAGACTGAGAGTGACTTCCGTTTTACGATCAGTTCTTATGTAATCTCATTAAATTTGATTAATCAAAAACAAATGATAAATCGCTTCTAAGTGTCCGGATATCATTTTCATAATCAGTTATTGTCCCTGATAGTTGTTGAAAACTGCCTGTAGGTGATTGGGCGAATTCGGCATAAGATACCACTTTAGAATAGAGTTCTTTTAGGGCTGGATAATGTTTGTAATCATCGAATTCAGCGGTCATAGTTTTAAGAGCTACATTTGCTAAATCAATGTTTTCTTGAATTTCATCAAATTTCCCATTTACATTGTATGATTCGTTAATTAGATACAAAAGCCATTGCCAATTTGAGACATTTCTGCTATCGCTAGCCATCAAGCGAAGCAAACCCGATTCATCATCATCCAATTCTTTAGCCAATGACTGTAAGCCCGCATCCAATTCTTCTCGTGACAACGGCACCTCTTTTGCAAGATCTGAAATAACTGTTTCTGGGGATGAATCATCGGCATCATAAATCCCGAAGTACCATGCGTTATAAATAGAATCCATAACTGAAATAGTTGAGTCAGCGGCATTGGACAATGCAGTATAAGCTTCCTTTGCAGTATCAAATGCTTTTTGATCTTTAATAGCCGCGGCTTGGGCTTCAGCAGTCGCAGCTTGAGCTGCTAATTCCGCCTCGCTCGATCCACAACCATACAATACGGTCGCAATATATACTAAACATAGTAATAACATTGATGTTTTTTTCATAACAATATTTATCCTCGCTCAATTTCATATGATTGGAAATTAAAAAGTAAATGAAAACAATCCAACACAACTTAAATTATACAGCAATTTTCGTTATACTTTTTTACAATCTCGCTGGGTATTTTGAAGATAACACCTAAAATTGTTTATAGATTGTAATTTGATTTATTAAAGCCCAAGACCGCACAAATGCGGTCTTGTTTTAGCTCTCACATAATCATTTTTATAATTTGTCACTCTGAAAAAACAGTCGCAATATATATGGAAAAAATACCCAGTAGGGCGGATGAAGATCGAAATTGTTTCACATTCTGAGCCCAGTTTTTTGTAAGCAAGTGACAGGTATTCACGTAGTTTATTCTTTAATCAATGAACGTCCGGCAATATATA
>JAGOIM010000136.1 GCA_017995665.1 Anaerolineaceae bacterium
AAAGAAGCTTGACATTTAAAATCATATGGTATTATAGTGCCCGGCTACTGTGGGATAAAGCAGCCGAGAGGTATTATAAATGGAAGCATATTGTTTGAAATGTAAAGAAAAAAGAGAAATCGTCAACCCGCTTGCAGGTTTTAATGCCCGCGGATCGGCGGTTACAACCGGTACCTGTGCGGTTTGTGGTTCCAAAATGTATAAAATCGGGACAACCCCGGCTCATGAAGGTTTGGAAAAACCTGTAATAGAAAAAACCGCTACAAAAACGACGGTTAAGAAAACCATAAAGAAAAAATCCACAAGCACCACGAAAAGCAACACTAAAAAGTCTAATAGCAGCGCCCTTCGGGTAAGCAATAAACCCTTGGTGATTGTTGAATCACCGGCAAAAGCACGCACTATCGGACGATTTTTGGGCAAAGATTACGAAGTGATAGCTTCGGTTGGTCATGTTCGCGATTTGTTGAAATCGCAGCTCAGTGTGGATGTTGAAAACAACTTTACACCGAAATATCGTGTTCCAAACGAGAAAAAAGAAGTCGTCAAAAAAATTAAAGCGATGGCTGCCGGTACCAAAAAAGTCTATTTGGCAACTGACCCTGACCGCGAAGGTGAGGCAATTGCCTGGCATTTGATGGAATCGGCCGAGATAGACCCTGCCCGGACGGAACGGGTTGTCTTCCACGAGATCACCAAAAGCGCCGTTGCCGATGCTTTTGAACATACCCGCGAACTGGATATGGATTTGGTCGATGCACAACAAGCCCGGCGCATCTTAGATCGCCTGGTGGGTTATAGCGTTTCTCCAATTTTGTGGGCGAAAGTTAAGGGGCGGCTATCGGCCGGACGCGTACAATCGGTTGCCTTGCGCCTGGTTGTGGAACGCGAACGCGAAATTGACGCTTTTATTCCGGTAGAATATTGGTCAATCCATGCCCTTTTGAATCCGGATGGGAGCGAAAAACAATATCGGGCTAAATTAGCCAAAATCAACGGAAACGCAGTGAATGGTACGCTTGATAATGAAGAAATTGCCCTGGAAACCGTTGAGAAACTGCGTTTGGCGGCATATAAAATTGGCGATATCAACGTTTCGACCAAGCAAATCAAACCCGGCGCGCCTTTTATTACCAGCACGCTCCAACAAGAAGCCTCTCGCCGAATCGGCTTCCTGACCCGAAAAACGATGGCGGTTGCCCAGCAACTCTACGAAGGTTTGGATTTAGGAAATGGCGAAGAAACCGGTCTGATTACTTATATGCGTACCGACTCGGTTAATGTTTCTGCCGAATCCGTTCGTGAAGCGCGGGCTTATATTGAAAATCGTTACGGTCCCAGCTATCTGCCGGAAAAACAACCGCAATACAAAACCCGTGCAGCTTCGGCACAAGAAGCACATGAGGCAATTCGCCCAACTTCGGTTAATCGAACTCCTGATTCTCTGAAGAACCATTTGACAAAAGATCAGTTAGCTTTGTATAAGCTAATTTGGCAGCGGTTCGTTGCCAGTCAAATGAACCCGGCAGTGATTGAAATCACGACCGTTGAAGTTGAAGCTAAAGCCTCCCAGGATGATTATCTCTTCAAAGCAACCGGAAATCGGGAGACTTTCCCCGGCTTCCGGGCAGTCTATCGCTTTGCTAAAGCCGATGACGAAAACGGCGAAGAAGAATTGGTAGACTTGCCAATTGAATTGATGGAAATCGGACAAAAGCAAAATTTACTCGACTTAGATCCGCAACAACACTTCACTCAACCCCCGGCTCGCTATTCCGAGGCGACGCTGATTCAGGCATTGGAAGAAAACAAAATTGGCCGTCCTTCGACTTATTCGCCAATTATCACAACCATCCAGAGCCGCGGTTACGTCACCCGCGAAAACAAACGGCTCTACCCAACCGAGATTGGCTTCTTAGTCAACGATTTAGTAGTGGAATACTTCCCGGGCATCGTCGATTTGGGCTTCACCTCCCGCATGGAAGATGAGCTGGATAAAGTTGCCGAAGGTAAAGAAAAGTGGGAAGACGTAATCGGTGAATTTTACGTTCCATTCAGCAAAGATTTGGAACATGCCAAGGAAAACATGCCCAAAACTCAGCTTGCACCTGAAAAGGTTGGCAGAACCTGCCCCGAAGATGGCGGAGATTTGGTCTTTCGGAATGGTCGCTTTGGAAAATTCATCAGTTGCGCTAACTTCCCGAAGTGTCGTTATACCGAGCCTTGGCTGGAAAAAATCGGCGTTAAATGCCCGACTTGTGGCATAGGCGATGTTGTTGAAAAGACATCACGAAAGGGGCGTAAATTTTATGGCTGTTCGCGCTATCCGGAATGTGATTTCACATCCTGGGATAAACCAATCAGCAAACCCTGCCCCAATTGTGGCGGAGTTTTGGTTGAAAAAGGAAACAAGGCGATTGTTTGCAGCAATTGTCAGAAGCGTTTTCCGAAAAACGGAGCTGAAGAATAGGCTGGTACAAAACGTGCACCTTTTAGGAAGAGACCTCTTTTGCTGAAAGGTGCAATTATGGAAAATTTCATTGCAAGAATAAAAGATAAATTACAGGTTCCCCGAAACCTGGCGATTGCCGCTGCTGTCGTTGGCGTAATTGTGGGATTGGCGATTGGATATTTGTTCCCAATCCCCTGGACTGATGCTTCAGCCGCAAACCTGCGCCCCGATTTGCGGATCGAATACCTCCGCAATGCCATCACAACCTATACCCTGACCGGTGACAGGCTTAAGGCCGTGCAATCATATGAAGAATTGGGCAAAGAAGCCGAATCAACGCTGACTGAGCTTGCAGCAAACCCTGGTTTTTTGAATAGCGAACAAATCCAGCGCTATACCACAGCGATCAACGTCCCTCTTTCACCTTCAGAACCAGCCCAGACAATCCCAGGCACAGGGCAAGGTGGACAGACCGAGGACGAAAACAATGAAGGCAGTTTTCCGGTTTGGTTAGCATTGGTTTTACTGGGGGTTTTGGTTGTTGGCGCTTATCTGGCTTGGCGCCATTATCTTAAAGATCGTGGGCTTAGTTTTAAGGATTTTGGATCAATAATTTCCAAAAATAAAGGGGAAGAAACGATGGCTCAAAGTGCTCCTCCGGCTGCTGTTCGCCGAACTGAAAGCCAGGCTGCCACACCAAGCCCTGCAGTTCGAGAAGTCAGAGAAAACAAACCGGCCGCTCAACGCGTTTCTCTATTTGCCAATGGCGAAACGATTGGAAATGCCAAGGCAAGCAATATCAATGCAAACGGCGAAAAACCTGTGGCGCAATTCATGTCTACTTATCTGTTCGGTGATGATCGCTATGATGAATCCTTTATTTTTGACGCTCCAAATGGCGCATTTTTGGGTGAATGCGGCATTAGCATCTCAGATTTGATTGGGGTTGGCGAACCGAAGAAGATTTCAGCCTTTGATGTTTGGCTTTTTGATAAGAACGATATTCAAACCGTTACCAAAGTAATTATGAGCAAACATGCCTTCAACGACCAGAACATAAAATCGCGCTTGGAAATTCGCGGTGAACCGATTTTGGCAGAACCGGGCAAACTCTTCCGCCTCGAAACCGCCACACTGCGAATGGAAGGCAGAATTGTGGACGTCTCCTATGGCGACCTGCCCCTGCCGGATGACAGCTATTTCCAAAGGAATACTATTGAATTAGCAGTTTATCGAAAATAGGCTCGAATAATTTTGAGATTAAAACGTCGGGACAGTCCCGACGTTTTTTGTTTGCCCACTCCACCATGTAAATTGTTAGATTATCGGAATAATTCTTATTTTAGATGAATGTGGGACCGGGTTACACCACTCGCTTCGCATCGGATGCTATAGAAACCCAGCCATATGCTTTAACACTTTCCTTCTCCCTTACAATATTCTATTTTTTGTATATATTGTGAAATTATTATATTAGTATGGAGGGATTTTAACCAATCCTATTCGGATCTTGCAATAAAATTTTCCTTGCCTTTAAATTACCAGAGTCCTTTTCGTTGTCCAAATCGAAATCATTCGATGCTGACCCCCGCGCACAAAGTCAAAGCTCGTATCTGTTTCAAAAGTCCGTGATCTATGATGAAAGAGGAAGATCATCATTGATTATAGCCTTGAATAAGCTCGCATACGGAGTTGAGGTTTTGCCAGTTTTCAAGATCGTGAAACTTGCTTTGTGAACAGTACTTTCGTCCTTTTTCCTTTTCC
>JAGOIM010000137.1 GCA_017995665.1 Anaerolineaceae bacterium
TATCCCTTGACCGAACCGGCGGTTAAGCCACCAACGATTTGGTCTTGCAAGACAAGGTAAATAATCATAATCGGCAAAGCGGCAATCAAAGCACCGGCGGCGAAAACGCCCCAGTTTTTGGTATATTGACCGGAAGTGAAAATCTGCAAGCCAACCATGACTGTTTGCAATTCCCTTTGGGTTAGCAAGGTCCGGGCGATGACAAATTCACCATATGTGCCGATAAAACTCAGGATACCGGTTACGGCAATAATCGGGCGCAAAAGCGGGAAAATCAACTTTGAGAAGACTTGCCAATCGGTAGCACCGTCAACACGAGCCGACTCGTCAATATCTCGCGGGATGGTATCCATGTACCCTTTAATCAACCAGATGTTCATCCCCATTGCTCCACCGGTGTAGACCAAAATCAGGCCGGCATGGGTGTTGAGACCCAGCATGGGGATAACGTCTCCAATTTGTTTTGAGATTGTAAAAAGGGCTACAATCGCAAGCACATTGGGGAAGCTTTGAATCAGCAAAATAGCCTTCAACAAACCTTGCCGTCCTCTAAAGCGGAAGCGCGAGAAGGCAAAAGCAGCCAAAGTGGTCAGACCCATGGTTAAAAGGGTGGATGTGGTTGAAACAATCATCGAATTCTTCAACCAAGTGAAAAATGGGAAAATCGGATTGTTTACGAGAGCTTTGAAGTTGTCAAAATTCCAGTTATCGGGAATCAATTTTTGGCTTGCCAAGTCATTGACTGGGTTAATCGCTGCAGAAATCATCCACAGCAAAGGCATAAGACTGAAGGCAACTAATACAACCGCCAATGCCCAGCGCCAAATCAATCCGATGGTATGGCTACGTTTGATGGATGATTTTTTAAGCATTTGAACCAACCTCCTCCCACATATTGGTCAATTTGAACTGCGCCAGAGACATTATCGCAATCACTACGAACAAAACCAGGGAGATTGCCGATGCATAACCATACTGCACACCACGTCCGCTGGCAAATGCCAGATTGTAGACGTAGCTGATGATAATGTCGGTATATCCGGCTTGAGTGGTCGCCGTTGGGATTGGGGGACCGCCATTGATAAAAGCGTAAATCAAGCTGAAATTGTTGAAGTTGAAAATGAAACTCGAAATCATCAACGGGCCAACGCTCACAAGCAAGAGTGGCAAGGTAATCTTGGAAAACTGCTGCCAGGGAGAGGCTCCGTCAATTTGGGCGGCTTCATAAATATCGCTGGGAATCGATTGCAAAGCACCGCTGGTAACCAGCATCCAATAGGGATAGCCAAGCCAGGTGTTGACAAGCAACAGAGCTGCCCGTGCAAGCCAGGGGTTGGTGAACCATTTCGGAGCAATATTGAAAACTTCGGTTAAAACGCGGTTGATAATTCCCAATTCGGGGTTAAACATTCCTCGCCAAATCAAAATTGTGATCAGACTGGGGATGGTGTAGGGAATTAAAAGCAAAGAGCGCAAGAGTTTTTTACCTTTAAATTTGGGGTCGCCATAAATAATAGAAATGAAGAGCCCCAAAGAGAAAGTCAGGAAAAGACTCCCTGCAGCAAAGCCAAAGTTCCAAATCACAATTGAAACCAAAGGTCCGCTTAGACCGGGACTATTAACGAATTCGACAAAATTATCCGTCCCAATCACGGCTGTGTAACCGGGTATCAGGCGGGTACCGTTTCTGGCGGTGTAGGTGCCTTTGACATCCTCATAGACTGTGCCATTTAACTGATTCGTGAAGGTATTCGTCTCCGAATCGTAGGCATAGAGCGGTAAGAGTTCTGCCGCTTCGGATGGAGAACGCACCTGAATGGTTAATTCCGGGTCGCCAAATTTGATATTTGGCAGGTTATTATCGGTTGCGGCTGTAATCCGGTTTAAGCGGCTGTAACCGTCAATACTAAGCGGTGCGCCGGCATTATCAAGAGAGCTAATGCCATTCTGACCGGCAATCAAAGGAATTTCTGCATCATTTGTGTCGTCGTCAGCTTGACTAACTAATTTGGAGTTCCCCTCTTTGTCCTTAACCCACAATAAATATTGGTTATCGGGACTGCGATAAGCAATCCATTCATAAATCTTGCCCGATTCAGGAAGGTATTTTTCGTTTTCAATTTGCCTGATGGCTTGTGCCTGAGAAATCAGGTGTCCGTCTCCATAGTTAGTAAAAGCGTTGTAAACTGTGTAGAGGATCGGAAAGATTGAAAAAAGCAGCCAGGCAGATAATCCAACCGCCATCCACTTGAACATGTAGAGCTTAGGAACCAAGAAGGAAGCGGTAATCATAACGATAATGATGCAAAAGATGATTCCCAAAGGAATATAACCAAGCTTGAAGAGATTAAAAGCTAAATAGCCCAAGCCGACATCTACAATGAGAATAATCAACCTTGTTATCCAAACGCCAAGACCCGAGATGGTTTTTTTAGCAAATTCACTTTTGGTTGGCGTGTTGTTTGCAGCCATCATAGAGATCTCCTTTCTCTGTTTGAAAAAGGAGGCTTGCTTTTGGCAAGCCTCCAATTCGGACTTATTTTAATTATGGAACTTGAATGTCCAACAAGTGGGTTACGGGATCGTAAGTGAAAACAACTTCGCCTTCGGTAGAAACAGTGAAGGGGATATTATCCGCACCACCATCAAGGCCATAACTCTCATCCCAACCGCCACCATGGGCGACTTTGATTTCGTAATCACCGGCAGGAATGGTAAAGGTTGCCGTGTAGAGTCCGTCATCGCCAAGGGTCATAGCGGTGTCAGCACACTTGGGATCCCATTCACATGCGAAACCGGCAGCAGACTGCCAGGAGCCGGGCAGGTTAACCATAGCGGTTAAGTCTGTGGCGATTGCTGTTGAAATTGCTTCGGCTGCGAAAGTGTAGGCTTCTTCAGGGGTTTTCTCGCCGTTCAAAATGAAGGTGAGGGCATTGCCCCAGTCGGACCAAACTTTGGCCATAGCAGGAATTGCGGGCATAGGAACAGCATTTTCACCGGCTTCGGCGATTGCTGTCAGGTAGGCGTTGTCAATTTTGTCAACAATGGGGAGATAAGCAGGACCGCGGGGGTCAGCTTCGTAGATTGCCATCATGGCTTCTTCAGTTGCGACAAACTCGGTCAAGAATGTCTTGGCAAGCAAGGTGTTTTCGGACATGGCACTCACCAGGAAACCCTGGACGCCCATGAAGGGATAACCACCATCGGGGAATTTGGCGATGCCAAAGTTCATGCCGGCGTCGGTGAGATTCTTGATTTCCCATGGTCCGTTCATAAAGAAGGGAACTTCGCCGTTGAGGAACATTGATTTGGCGGTTGTGCCATCAGTGTTGTCGGACAAAACGCCAGCTTTGTGCCATTCGTCAACCATTTCGCCAAATTTAATCATGCCTTCTTTGCCAACACCAAGGTCGGAGGGGTCATAATCGCCATTGCCATCGAGGCCGAAGACATAACCACCCTGGGAGGTCATCATGGGGTAGACGTCATAGGAAGTGCCACCGAAAACGAGGCCATATTTGACTTTGCCTTCGTCCATCAGTTCTTTGCCCATTTCATAAACTCCATCCCAAGTGGTTGGGACGGTTTCGACAAGGTCTGCGTTATAGAAGAAGCCGAGGTTTTCACGGGCGTAGGGCATACCATAAAGTTTGCCTTCATAAGTGAAAGCTTTTAAGGATTCTGCGTCAAAATCGTTGGCTAAATCGCCGAGATCGATATCTGCAATTAGACCAGATTCGGTCAAAGCAGGCACCT
The DNA here is from genome assembly GCA_017995665.1 of Anaerolineaceae bacterium. Taxonomy (GTDB): domain Bacteria; phylum Chloroflexota; class Anaerolineae; order Anaerolineales; family Anaerolineaceae; genus Mesolinea. Next base: position 3,757 of record JAGOIM010000137.1, read on the forward strand.
GGTCGTGAGCGAGGACGATAATATCGGGGCCTTCACCAGCGGGGGCAGCCACAAGGAATTGATCGCGAATGCCGGAGATGTTTTCAACGACAACTTCCACGCCATATGCTTCCTGGAATTGGGTGCCGAGCTCAGCAAGGACGGGAGCACGTTGTTCGTCAGCCCAAATACGCAGTACGCCGGCATCGCCTGAGGACGGTTCTTCAACAACAGGGCTCTCTGCCGGGGCGCCACAGGCACCGAGGACGAGAGTTGCAATCATTGCGATTGCGAATAACAGGTTTCTTTTCTTCATAGTTTCTCCTTTTGAAACATTTAAAAATAACTTCAGCTAAAAATTTAGCTTATTCATCCTTCTCCCAATTTTGCCCGTTATGCCAACTCAAAATTTGCGAGTCGGAGAGGTTCAGGGAAGAATCAGGTGAGAGGTTGCTTTCAATATGTTGGCTGACTT